>CAYUFL010000023.1:3278-18733 GCA_964444065.1 uncultured Lachnospiraceae bacterium | reverse complement strand
TTATCATTGAACTGATGCCGGACAACATCGAAGCGAAAGTAACCAGACAGGCAATCGCGAAAGTCATTTCGGAAGACGATATCGCAAACGCATAATCGTCATCCTTTATCATTCTGCATTCTTGTGGGTGATTGATTGAAACAGAACGGAGCATTCAGTGTATACCAATACCGAACTGTGGGGAACTATCTTTTTTATCACCGTGCTGATCTCCGGCACACTGATGGTAGCAGTGCTTCTGCGATATTTTTTGCAGCGCAGAAAATATCATCAGTCACCAAATCAGGATCCGTACGTATGCCCGAACGGGCATACCGTCGATCTGATGAAAGTATCGGCTCAGGATATTACAAAACCGTTTGTCCCAAAAACTGTCACAGTATTTGGGGTATTTGCATTTGTTTTTGTTTTCAGCATCGGTACGCTGCTCGGTATGCGAAGCGGTCTGCCGAATTACGGTGTGACGCTCATCAGCATCTGCATGGCGATTGCCGCTGAGGTGCTTGCATCCATGCTGCAATATGCCATCGAACTTCAGGTGAGAGCAGATATCATCTTTGTCCCGAAGGCGATCGGTATCATTGGGAAAGTCTTTCGTGACATTCCCGCGGCTGAATCCGGCGAAGGGGAGATTCGCTTTTGTATGAACGGATTTGTTACACAGGTGCGCGCGCAGAGTGTTGATGAAGTCGTGCTTGCAAAAGGCAGTGATATCCGCATTCTTTATGCATCCAGTGACAAAACAGTGGTCGTTGAGCGGCTGATCCAATCAAAACAAGCATAAAAGCCGTATCGTTCGATACGGCTTTTTTCTTTCATTAATCAGTCTGCACTTGCACTGCATGTGCAGACGCAACGGTAGTTCAAAGGAGGTGCGTGATGGAAACGATCAAACTTCAAAAACTGAGCAAACAATACGGAAAATCGCGCGGTATTTCCGATGTCGATCTGAGCGTTTCGGAAGGCGAAATTTATGGATTTATCGGTCCGAACGGCGCGGGCAAATCGACAACGATCAAACTGCTGCTCAATTTTATATATCCGAGCGGCGGAAGTGCATCGATACTCGGTATGGATGTTGTGCGCGAGAGTAAAAATATCAAGCTGCAAACTGGATACGTCCCCAGCGAATTTTCTTTTTACCCGGAGCTGAAAGTCAGCGCGATGCTGAAATATGCGCAGAGCTTTTATCGCAATGTCGATGCGGACTATATCGATGAACTGAGCAGCAGATTTGAGCTCGATCTGCACAAGCGGTTCGGAGATCTGTCTTACGGCAACAAAAAGAAAGCGGCACTGGTGCAGGCGATGATTCATCGTCCGCGCGTTTTGATTCTGGATGAGCCGACCAACGGGCTTGATCCGCTGATGCAGCAGCGGCTGCAGGAAACCCTGTTTGCCCTCAAAGAAAACGGAACGACCGTGTTTCTTTCCAGTCACAACCTGAATGAAGTGCAGGACTGGTGTGACCGTGTCTCGATTATCCGCGATGGCATCATCGTTGACAGTATGGAGATAGACAAAAGCAAGATGCGAAATATTCATACAGTCGAAGTAAGTGCGGAGCAGCTGACCGAAGCAAACATTCTTGCACTCGGCGGCATCCGACCCGTCAAAACAAACGGAACGTTTGTTTTTGATTACGAGAAGGATATTGACGCACTGATCAAAGCCCTTTCCGCCTATACGGTTCAGGAACTGTTCATCCGACCGAAGCGCTTATCCGAACTGTTCATGACCTATTATACGCAGGAGGAGAGCAAATGAATATTGTTGCAATGGAACTCAAACGCCGCATGCGCGGTATGCTGATCTGGTCTGCGGTTATTTCCGGAATTACGGTTTTGTTCCTGGCATTTTTCCCGAGTTTTAAAAATAGCGGAATGATGGAACTGCTCAATGCAAAACTGGATGCGCTGCCGGAAGGTTTTCTGCAGGCGATGAATCTGAACTCGGTTGATTTTTCCGACATTGTGCAATATTTTACATATTGCTATCAATATGTGCTGATGGCAAGCTGCATTTATGCTGCCATGCTTGGCGCGGGTGCGCTGGTGGAAGAAGAAAGCGAAGGTACGATCTCATTCTTATATGCAAAACCCGTCAGCCGCACCAATATCGTGAGCGCAAAGCTGCTCGGAATATTTGCGACGTACTGGGCATTCGTTATCATTACCGGTGCGCTCAGTATGCTTTTGTGCGTTTTCTTCAAACCTGCCGAAACCGATACGTTGCAAATGTTGAGCTCGCTCAAACTGGTTTTTGTTTACGGATTCACGATGGAACTGATTTATCTGAGTATCGGTTTTCTGATCTCGATTGCCTTGCATACACTCAAACAGGCAACGCCGATTTCCATCGGGATTTTCTTTGTGACCTATTTTGCGGGTATCGCGTCCAAACTGACCGCGGATGCGGAATTCCTGCATTGGTTTGCTCCGGTGTTTTACTTTGAGCCTGCCGATGTCGCAAAGAGCGGGTATGTTCCGGATACGGGATTTTTAATTGTGACGGTCGCGTTGATCGTTGTGCCGATTCTGCTGTCGTATGTGTTTTACAACAAAAAAGATTTACGTGCATAGGGTGTGCGCAAAAAACTGTCCTTCCGAATCGGAAGGACAGTTTTTTATGGATCAATACACCAAGAAGAATGGGCGGGAAATCTTGTAAAATCTTGCCTTGCAGGCGAAATTGCAGTACAATAAATGCATTGATAATCGGGAGGAATACGGATGAAAGCAGAGCTGACGGGCAAAAAAGAACGGTTTTCCTATTTTGGCTTTTTCTTCGGACAAAATATTATTTATGTCATATTATTCCAGTATCTGGCTTATTTTTATACGGAAGGCGTCGGGCTCACTCCGGTTGCCGTATCGATACTGCTGCTGGTTGCAAACATGTGGGATGCGGTCAATGATCCGATCATGGGGGTTATCATTGACAAAACCCGTTTTAAAAGCGGGAAGAAGTTTTTGCCGTGGATCCGCTTTGTTACATACGCGCTGCCGATTTCGACTGTTTTGGTGTTTTGCAATTTCGGCTCAAGTATGACGATGAAACTTGTTTTTGCCTACATTACGTTCATTATGTGGGATATGATCTATACTGTCGGGGACGCTCCGATTTTTTCCCTGGCAACCGTTATGACAGACAACACGAACGAACGGGATAAACTGATGACATACGGACGCTTCGGCGCGCCGCTTGCGGCGCTTGCCTCTGCTGTGTTTCTTACCGTCAAGGGTTCGGTAGGATATGCCGGTACAGCGTTGATTTACGCGGGTGTTGCGTTTCTGTTTATGATGCCTGTGCAATTTTTTGCAAAAGAACGCATTACGTATAAGCGGGATACGGACATTCCGATTAAAACAATTGTGTCCGCTATTTTAAAAAACAAATATCTGCTCCTTTATTTTTTGGGATTTCTCGCAACGGAAATCACGAATACCATCCAAATTATGGCGGCGTATTTTGCCAATTCGAACCTCGGCAATGAGAACATGACCACTGTCATACTCGCGGCAACCATTGTGCCGCTGCTTGCCGTGGTTCCGTTCCTGCCCAAACTGATTCAGGCTTTCGGCAAACGCAAACTGACGATCGTCTGCTCTGCCGCATTTATTGTGATTTCTGTGGCACAGTATTTTATCGGGTACGACAGCTTTGTGCTGTTTCTTGCCATCTCGATTGTCCGTGTGATCTTTATGCAGATACCGATGCTCATCTATGGCATGTTTACGGCAGACTGTATGGAATACGGTGCCTATACGACCAAACAGCGTACGGAAGGTCTTGCATTTTCCATTCAGACATTTGTGACCAAACTTGGCGGAGCGCTTGCCAGTGCTTTCAGCCTTTGGCTTCTGCAATATTTTGGTTATCTGCAGCAGAGCGCAACGCAGTCGCCGCAGGCACTGAACGGCATCTGGGCGTTAATGACCATCATTCCGTCCGGCGGATATATCATCATGCTGATCATTATGCTCTTCTTCTATGATCTGAAGGAAAGCGATGTGCAGCGAATGGTCGATGAAATGAAGCAGGAACAGACACAGCAATCAGTCCAATAGTGCAGGAGGAGTCAAAATGAACAAAAAATTCACGTCCGAAAGCAGAATCAAAGATGTGTTGGATAATCCGATCGGAAGCGATCTCTTTTCCATGATTGCCGCCAGGGCAAAACTCGGAAAAGGACTTATCGAAAATCCGGTTGTCAAGAATATGAAGCTTAAAAACCTTATCAAACTCAGCAAAGGAAAAGTCAATGAGGAATTGATCGATACCCTCTGTCAGAAGATGAACACATACAGCAAAGAACGCGTGATTCAAGGTGATACCGTTGCCCCCGCGTGGTGGAAGGAGGCTGTGGTCTATCAAATTTATCCGCGCAGCTTTATGGATTCCGACGGTGACGGTGTGGGTGATCTCAACGGGATACGTTCCAAACTGGATTACCTCAAGGAACTGGGCGTGGATGTCATCTGGCTCTGCCCCATATACGATTCTCCGAATGACGACAACGGATACGACATCCGCGACTATAAGTCCATCATGAAAGAATTCGGCACGATGGAGGACTGCGACGCCCTGCTTTCCGAAGTGCACAGCAGAGGAATGAAGCTGATTATGGATCTCGTGCTCAACCATACCTCGGACGAGCATGCATGGTTCCAAAAAGCATTGCAGGATAAAGAAAGTCTGCAGCACGATTTCTATTTTTTCCGTCAGGGAAACGAAGACGGCACGCCGCCGAACAACTGGGGCTCGCTGTTCTCCGGCTCCGCATGGGATTATATGGAAGAAAACAAAGAGTGGTATCTGCATCTGTTCTCAAAAAAACAACCGGATTTAAATTGGGAAAATCCGAATCTGCGTCACGAGCTGTATCAGATCATCAATTGGTGGCTTGAAAAAGGCGTTGACGGCTTCCGTTTGGATGTCGTTAATTTCATATCCAAACAGGATGGTCTTCCGAACGGAAATGAAACAATAGCAGCATTGACGGGAATTCCCGGCATAGAGCATTATTTCTTCGGACCGCGCGTGCATCAGTATCTGCGTGAAATGAATCTGAACACGTTCGGCAATTATGACGTCATGACGGTCGGGGAAACACCCGGTATCGGCATCGAAATGAGCAAATTTTTTACGGATGAATCCCGCAAGGAACTCAATCTGATCTTCAATTTCGATCATCTGGAAACAGGCGGACATGAGCGTTTTGATGATTATGATTATGATCTGAATGAGCTCAAGGAGTATCACATACTCTGGCAAACCCAGTACGGAAAAACCTGCCGCAATGCAATCTTCTTCAACAACCATGACAATCCGCGTCTGATCGGCAAAATCGGTGCGGATGGGACGCAAAGGGAAGTGCTTGCAAAGATGCTTGCGATGATGCAGTTTACGCTCAGCGGCACACCGTTTGTCTATCAGGGCGATGAGATCGGAATGACAAACTCCGTATTCAATACGATTTCCGATTTCAGAGACGTAGAGTCTTTGAATCTGTACAAAGAATTATCAGCAACCCTTCCGGAGGAGAAAATTCTCGAAAAGCTTCGTGTAGGTTCGCGAGATCATGCACGTACACCCATGCAGTGGAGCGCAGAACAAAATGCGGGCTTTACTTCAGGAGAACCTTGGATCGGTATCAACCCCGATTATATCCGCATCAATGCGGAGCAAAACCGCAATGACGAAAACTCCGTGTATCAGTTCTACAAAACACTGATCGCGCTGCGCAAAGAAATTCCGGCGCTTGTTTACGGCGATACGATTCCCGTGCGAAAATTTATCAAAGATTGTTTTTGTTACTATAAATCCTATTGCACCGAAAAGTATTATATCGAGCTGAATTTGTCGGGTAAGCACGTTGCAAAGATCCAGACGAAGGACAATCGGAAACTGATAGTATCCAATTATGATTACCATAATGCAAAAGCCCTGCTGCCATATGAAGCAAATCTGTTCAAAATAGTTTAAGCATAAAGAGGCAACCATGAACCCGATTGTAAAAGATATTGTTTCTAAAATGACCTTACAGGAAAAGGCCGAACTGTGCAGCGGCGCCGACAACTGGCACACAGTTGGGGTTCCGAGGCTCAAACTCAACAGCATTATGATGTGCGACGGTCCGCATGGATTGCGAAAAGAAAAGCCGAAACCCGAAGAACATTTCGGAATGAGCGAAAGCAAACCCGCTACTTGTTTTCCTCCGGCATGCGCGCTTGCTTCCTCATGGAGCAGGGAACTTGTCCAAGGTGTGGGCGGTGCGATTGCGGAAGAATGCAGGGACGAAGACGTCAGCATTTTGCTGGGTCCGGGCGTGAACATCAAACGTTCCCCGCTGTGCGGCAGAAACTTCGAATACTATTCCGAAGATCCATATTTGAGTGCTCAGATGGGTATCGCATTTGTCAAAGGCGTACAGGAAAAAGGCGTCGGTGCCACACTGAAACATTACGCGGTAAATTCTCAGGAATATCGCCGCATGGTGACAGACAGTATTGTCGATGAACGCGCGCTGCGCGAAATTTATCTGTATGCGTTTGAACAGGTTATTCGCAAGGCGCATCCGTGGTGCGTGATGAGTGCGTATAATAAAGTGAACGGCACGTACGCAGGCGAAAACAAATATCTGCTGACCGATCTTTTGCGCGACGAATGGGGATTCCGCGGTGCGGTCATGACCGATTGGGGTGCTCTGAATGATATCGTCAAAAGCATTCAGTCGGGGCTGAATCTGGAAATGCCTTCGAGCGCGGGCATTAACCCGGATCGCATTATGAAAGCGGTTGAAGAGGGAAGACTGTCCGAAGAAAAACTTGATTTAGCTTGTTCCGATATTGTGATGCTTGTCTTCAAAGCCAATATCGGCAAATCCGTACTGTATATGCATAACATGGAAGCGAATCATTTTTTTGCCCAAAAAGCGGCGGAAGAATGCATTGTCCTTCTGAAAAACAAGGATGCTGTTTTGCCGCTGAACGCAACGAAAGAAACCGTTGCCGTGATCGGTGCACTGGCAGTCGATCCGCGTTATCAGGGTACGGGCAGTTCCAAAGTAAATCCGAGCCGTCTGACGCTTCCTTTGGATGAAATTCGGAAATATGATCCTTCGATTGTTTATGCAAAAGGATATGATCCGGATACCGATGCCGCAGACGAGGCACTGGAGCAGGAAGCCCTTGCGCTTGCCGCAACGGTTGAAAAAGTAGTTGTTTTTGCAGGTCTGCCCGATCGATATGAATCGGAGGGATTTGACCGCACCAAACTGGACATGCCGGACAATCACAATCGCCTGATTGCGAAACTCGCGCAGGTCAATCCCAATATCATCGTCTTTCTGTCAAACGGGGCACCGGTGAGCATGCCTTGGGCAGATCATGTCAAGGGCATTCTGGAAGGCTACCTTTGCGGTCAGGCGGGAGCTGGCGCGATGGCGGATATTCTGTTCGGTTCCGTCAACCCGAGCGGAAAGCTTGCGGAAACCTTTCCGCTTGCGCTCGAAGACACGCCCTGCTGCAATTACTTCCCCGGCGGACCGAAGACCGTCCTGTACAAAGAAAGTCTGTATGTCGGATATCGGTATTATCAATCCGCACGCAAAGCGGTTCTTTTTCCGTTCGGTTACGGACTGAGCTACACAAGCTTTGCGTACTCCGATCTGCAAATCAAAGAGGATCATGCGCATTCCGACAGACTGATTGTATCAGTCAACATCACGAACAGCGGTCATTGCCCGGGAAAAGAAATCGTGCAGATGTATGTGCGTGATTTGCAGCCGCAACTGATCAGACCGGAGTCGGAACTGAAAGGATTTGAAAAAGTATTTTTAAATCCGGGAGAGACAAAAACGGTACAGATGATCATCAATCATGGCGATTTCGGATTTTTCGATACGCAAAAATCCGCATGGAACGTGTATTCCGGTGATTATCAGATCATGGTCGGCGCCTCATCGGAAGACATCCGTTTGTGTAAAATTTATTCACTCGAAGGAGATAATACCTATACTCCGCAGTATTCCTATCGCGATCTGATTTCTTATTACAACTTCAAAAACAGAATACTTTCAATCCCCGATCTGGAATTTAAACGTCTTCTGGGCACCGATTTTCCCGATAATGCGCAACCCGCGGTCGGAACATTCGATTTGGAATCGACGCTCGGCGATATTCGCGGCACATTTGTCGGAAATCTGTTCTTCCGCTTCGTTCTGTCTCAGGAAAAAAAGCAAAACGGCGAAAAAGCAAATGACGACCGTCAAAAGGCAAAAACAAAAAGTACAGACGATCTGATGACAGAAGCGTCTCTGAAAGATATGCCGATCAAAAGTCTGGTTTTGTATGGCGGCGGCATTCTCGATTATGAAATGTGCGACGGTTTGCTCATGATGCTGAACAAACAAAAAGGCGGACTGAAAGCTCTGGTAAAAGCTTTCGGCATCCGCAGAAAAATCAATAAAAAACGCAAAAAACGCAAGTAACAATATTGTTTCTCCGCCCATTCGGATTGGGCGGTTTTTTTATAAAACAAGCCATGATGCTTGGCTGTTTTGATATATCATGCGTGATGCGACATCGAGTTGGGATTATCCCGATAAGCAGAAACCCGATTGCAACATCCGCTGATAATGGAACCGCTGTGAATTAAACGAAAAAAAGCAACCGTGCGGTCATGAATATATCCGCTCAATATAATAAAAGAGCCCACATTCATTGTCGGCTCTTTCATTCTGCATATATTCATGTTATTTTTAACGATGTTCTGTGATGTTGCGACTAATGTTCATTCATCATTTCGATAAAGATATTTGCCAATTCCGTATCGAATTGCGTTCCGCTGCATCGCTCGATTTCATCAATTGCTTCCGCGCGCGTCTTAATACGCTGATACGGGCGGTTGGATGTCATCGCATCGAAGGCATCAATAATGGTCAGAATGCGGGCATAGTAATTAATCTCTTCACCCTTAAGTTCAAGCGGATAACCCAAGCCGTCATAGCGTTCGTGATGCTGCATGATGATTGGCACAACTTCTGAAAGTGCTTCCACATTCTTGATAATTTCCGCGCCGTTCTGGGAGTGACTTTTCATAATTTCCCATTCTTCCGCAGTCAGTTTGGTTGATTTGATCAGGATACTTTCGGGTATATTGATTTTGCCGATATCATGCATATACGCAGCATAGATCAGCATTTTTTTGGTATGCTCGTCCATGTTCATTTTTTCGGCAATCATCTTGCTGTAAGTAACAACGCGTTCAACGTGGTTGTAGGTATATTTATCTTTCGCATTGATGACGGCAATCAGTGTTTTAATGGATGCAATAATTTCCAGATCGTTTTCATCAACATCGCTCTTCAAGTCATCCAGAATCGAATAATAAGTCTGAACGCTGTTTTTGCTCAGGAACTTTGCGCGGTACAGCGCATCGTCCGCGAAACGGATCAGATCGACCAGGTTTTTCGCATTGATCGGGTAGGTGGATATGCCGACAGATATCGTCAGTTTGCCGTTCGGCAAGTATTCTTCGTTTTCAAAATGATATTCTTCCACGCGCAGTCGAATTCGTTCTCCGATTACGACCGCTTCTTTTTCATTCGTATTTGGCAGTATGACAGCAAATTCTTCGCCTCCGTATCGGGAGACGGTGTCATTCATTCTCGTGGAGGATCGCAGGATTTCGGCAATCACCCGCAATACTTCGTCGCCCTTCTGATGTCCGTTCAAGTCATTGTAATTTTTAAAATAATCAATATCCATAAAAAGCAGCGACAGTTTTTGTTTCTCCGTCGTTGCTTTGTCGATTTCTTCTTCGATTGTATCATAGAAATACCGGTGGTTATACAGCCCTGTCAGACCGTCAATGTTCACCATCTCCTTGAGTACGCGAATGTGATCTTTCTCGCTGCGCACATAAAAACCGATCGTCCATGCAATGATGATAAAGGCGCAGGCCAGTACGATATCGCTTTCAAAATAGGAGTTGATGCTGTTTTGGGGCACGTAAATCAAGTCGATGAGAAGTATCAAAGAAGAAGCAAAGCTGGATATAATCAATCCGACCCGCGTTCCGCTTTCGATGGTGGACGATATGATAACAAACAAGAACAAAAACTTGTAATTACTTTCATAAGTTCCTGTCAGCATGATAGCAAGTAAAGAGATAGCAAAGAAAATTGCAGGCTGTACCCATGTAGTGATAAAATAATTGTCAGTCGCTTTATTTTGCAAAAAATTCCAGAACGCGTATACCAACAGCAAAATAATTAACACAAGGAAAAAAACCATACCGTCGTTTGATAACAAATAGTACAATTCTTTGTCTTTAAAATAATATTGAAAAAATGCAACCGCCGAGAATACCAGCGATGCAATTTTTACGATGTGAAGGATCTGATTATAATTTGTGCTTTTGTTTTTATCGTAATCGGACATAAAAGATCCTTTCGGTTTGCGTTTGGATGCGCTTAGCAATCCTTTTCCGAACTGCTAAGCGCGGGACGGAGTTATTCTTCTCTCAAAGACTTCGGTTCTGACGGCTGATACCAGAAAAAGTAGCATGCGGATGTAGCGATAAGAGTAGCAGCCAAAGTAGCCAAAGTAGCTAAAGAAGCATATAGACCTTTCTTCATGAAAGTCACCTCCTTTCGGGCGATACGAATTGAAATCTTTCTTAATGAGTAAAGCTGATTTTTTCAGCCAATTTTGCACTGAATTTTGTTAAAGTGGAAATTTGCCAAATGATGCCAAACAGTATACTGAAAGAATAGTTCAATAAAATTGGATATTCTCCGGACAATGCGATCAATAATCCGGTCAGAAGCAAAAGGCACGTGAGAACGATAAACGTTCCTTTTCGCATTCGAGCAATCTTCGTTTCCGATTTTATCGGTTTGTTCGGTGAGTCAACAGGAGCTTTTTTATATGCAATCCAATATGCAAAAGTAAATATTATGGATGTAATCACAACCGCAACATCCGTATTATCGACACCGGTCAACAAATACTTCACAATCAATCCGCATCCGACGCTGTAAATTACTGCTGTTGCAGTACAGATTCCGATCGAACTTGCATGGGAACCGCCGCTGTACTTGCGTAAGAGACTCGCGCTCAATGTAACAAGCAGCGCTTCGATTAAAATCTTAAAAACAATGCCTAAAACAATAACAAGCAACAATGTTACAAATGTCTGGATGATGGCAATCAATCCGTAAGCAATGACGGCTTCTTTCTCTTCATCATAATGAAGATTCGTCGAAATCGTTTTTGCGATTTTTCTTGCTAGCTGTTCCATCTTTTTCCACCAATAATTTATCTCTGTAAATCCCAATTCTTAAAATCAATAAACTTAATGCAAAAATAAGTGTGGAAGGAATGCCGCATATGATTTTTGTGTCAGGATTACTGATTAAGATTACCGTTTGTTCTTTCCCGTAAAGGCTGTTCAGCAAAACTACATTGAAGAACTCACTGATGCCAATCAGTACGGCTGTTATCAAGACTGCAATAAACGCTTTTTGTATCGGAACTTTTCCCATTGTTATCATCAGCACAATCAAAAAGATTATGTATAACATTGAATTTGCGCCTGATCCAATGGGCAACCATTTTATCATGATGACAAATAATGTGAATATGAGAACCGTTAAGAAATATTGTTTGACAGAGAACTTTGTTTTCGTAAAAACAAACACAGAATAAACAAACAATAGACCCTCGGGAATTCCTTTAATTATAATTTCAAAAATGTTGATTGAATATAATGCCATAGCTGTCCTAAAAGTAGTATTTTATAAAATAATTCAGACGGGATCGGTCGTTTCAATATTTTTCTTTTTGACAATTTTCGACATAACAAAGACTGATAATGCAAAAAGCACTGTCGAAGGTACCCCATACGCCGCTTTCAGCAACGGATCCAGCAGGATCGCATCAAGCTTTGTTTGTCCGAAAATTAATGTTAAGATTGCAACATTCGCCATTTCACACAGAAACAGCGTAATCAGTATAATGATGGTTGATTTGATTAATTTCGGCACATCGGTTTTTGTGAAAAAAACAAACAACAATACCAGAATCAATAAACCGATCATCGTATTCACTCCGAAATTAATCGGCAACAGACGAATCAAGCAATTTGACAGGATAAAAACGACTGATATAATGATATATTTTTTCGTTATAAAAGGTTGTCTTGTCAATAAGAATACGGCAAGCACGTCCAAAAGCCCTTCCGGTATTCCTTTTACAACCAGTTCGATCAAACTGATAGATATAGACGACATAGCGCACCATCCTTTGTAGCGTTATTCATTGATACAACATGCAGGGTTAAATTTTTTATTAACAGCTTTCATCAGAGCATAAAGCATCAGAAAGAAAAAGAAATGATTCAGCACATCTCCGGGGCTTAAAATACAGTACCCGACATCAATCCAGTCGGTCAGTACCTTCCATTTCGTGCCGATGTCCCCCAACACATGGATATCATTGACTACGTCGAATGTATTCGACTTCACATAACCGGTCCAGTACGAGAGAGTAGGAAACACAGGCATTTTCCCGCCGTTCTGCGATATGGCAAAATTGTTCAGCACAGTTCCCGCCATCATAGATATGGAGCCGATTATGGCAGGTTTGTACAGAGAGAATGCGAACATCGCAAAAAGAACGGATAACGTACTTGCGATTCTGATATACTCGGTATATGCTACCAGCGCATAATTCCCTGTGAAGATCATCGCCTGCAAAAGAATCAAAACCAATTGCGTAACCAATATCGGATAAAATGTCCATGTATAAAACAGATACTTGAGTTGATAGTGCTTTAATTTTGCGAGCAGGATTACCAACAATATCAGTATTATCATCGTACTATTTTCCCTCTATCAGTTACATAACATTATAACGATTGCACTGAACAAATACAAGAAAATTCAATAGAAACATGCAAAAAAAGGCTTTAACTATGGATAAAGCCGCCATATTATGCATATTTACTCATGTTCGCTGCTTCGTGTGTTTTTAGGCGTTTTTCGTATTGCTATGCGATATGCCACTGAAGTAATTCAAATTGTTTTGGTGCGCTATTCCTTGTTTCAGGGTATATTCTTTTTGTATCCGTCACAAAATGTTGCAGATCCTTCAACCTTCCACTTCTTTCGCCACTTGTACGAACAATCGGGCAATTTCGGGATCAAACTGTGTGCCTGCGTTTCGCATGATTTCTTCAATTGCGGTATCAATCGGCAGTGCTTTACGGTAGACACGATCCTGTGTCATGGCATCATATGCGTCAACGACGGAAATAATGCGGGACAGCAGCGGTATTTCGTTGCCTGAAAGTCCGCCCGGGTAGCCTTTTCCGTCCCATCTTTCATGATGGCGCAGAATGTAATTGGCTATCGGCTGGAGTTCGGGTGTTGCCATCGCGATACGATATCCTGCTTCTGGGTGCTTTTTGATCGCATCCCATTCTTCGTCCGTCAATTTTCCGGGCTTATTGATAATATTGTCATCAATACTGATTTTTCCGATATCATGCAGCATTGCCAGCAGTTCCAGTTCATTGCATTGCGTTTGTGTCAGGTGCAGTTGTTTTGCCATGGCATGCGACAATAAGACGAGCCGTTCCGCATGCAGTTCGGTTTCCTGACTGCGTTCAAACAATGTCGTTTTCATCGAGGTCAAAATGGTGCTTTTCTGGCTCTTGTCTTCCAGCAGTTTGCGCTGCTGCATGTGATTTTCCGCCTCTTTGATGATCGTCTGGAGGGATTCGAACATGAAATTCTTTGTGCTCAGTCCCATCGACAGTGTGATCTGCTGCATCGCATCTTCGGCGGCAGCATTATGTTCTTCAATATTTCGATAGATCTTCTCCATCAGCTCATTCGCTGTTAGATTGTCGGTTCTCGTCATCAATACGGCAAATTCATCCCCGCCGATACGGGCCAGAATATCGTCGTTGCGAACGCATGTGGAAAGGATTTTCGCCGTATCTCTGATGTGTTTGTCTCCCTGGGCGAATCCGAATTCATCATTGATGTTTTTAAGCCCGTTGATGTCTGCCATCAGATATGACAGCGGTAAATTATAGCTCTGGTCCAGCATATTCAGACTGCGATCCATGTAATTGCGATTATAAAGGTTCGTTGAAGTATCGTGGAAATTGAGGTACTTAATGTCCTCTTCCTGTTTCCTTCGCTCACTGATATCGAAGAAGGTTATGACTGCGCCTGTTACCTTATCATCCGTATATTGCGGATATGCGTAATATTCCACAGGAATAAAACCACGGTCTCCGAATACACAAATGTCTTTTTCCAAGTGGATATATTCCCCGCGGAATACCCTGTTAATCGGATAATTGTCTATTTCATAAGGTGTGCCGTTTGCGCGGTACAGACGGATGTTGTCGTAGACATTTTTGCCGACGAGATCATCCTGTTCGGTAAATCCGAGCATTTTCAGGCACATGCTGTTCATGAAGGTAATACAGCGATATTCATCTACTCCGAAAATCGATTCTGCCGTGGAATTGAGGAGCAATCTCATTGTCTCTTCGCTTCTGCGCAGTGCGCGTGTCAGACGTTTGATTTCGGAAAGTTCACGCGTTGTGCCGATCACTCCGATGACCGCGTGATTTCCGTCGCGCAGCAGACGCGCAGAAAATTCTGCGTTGACGGGGTATCCTTTCCCGTTTTTGATTTCACATTCGTGGGAGAACGTATCGTTACCCGCAAGAGGGGAATAAGGTCTCGTAAACGATTTTACCAGTTCCAGCTTAATCTGCAGAAAGGCGTCTTCCGACATGTGCTCCAGCAGGGAATGTCCCAGCAGGGATTCGGGCTTTATTCCAAACAAACGCTCTACGGATGGACTGAGATAAGTCAGATTCATCTGTGTATCAACCAGCCAGATCACTTCGGTGACGTTGCTGGCAATCATTTCAAACCGGTCTTCGCTGCCGGGATTGTTGATCGATGATTTTTCTTCCAAATTTTGAAACATCAGAATGATATCTCCTGTGTTGACCCGAAACAGGTTTGTCTCAAACAGAAAACTTTGATTGTCGGTATGATAGACAGACGGCGGCAAATAAGCGGGTCGGTTATTCTGCCACACACTTTTGAGTGCAGACAGTATTGTTGATTCATCCATATCCGGCAAGAGTTCGTCCAGACGTTTACCGAGCAAATTTGCGTATTTTGCTGTAAGGTTTTGTTTGCCAAGCGTATTGAAATTGCGCAGGATGTAGTCGGATGCGTGATCTCCGTTGCCTTCAACGGAAAATACGGCTGCCCCTTTTTTCATATCCAGAAAGAAGGATTGGATCGATTCTGTATCTTGATCGATCAGGGTCGGTTCGTTTTTTGCATCAAAATCATAAGTGCCGAGCGCTTTGATGTAAAAGTTTGCGCCGATGGTCTGACCGCTGTC
>CAYUFL010000023.1:0-3268 GCA_964444065.1 uncultured Lachnospiraceae bacterium | reverse complement strand
GTCTGCGAAAACGGGATGGAAGCAGTATTCGCACAGCATAGACGGACTCCACGGTGCGCGGTGATACGTGGTATGAGCCGTTCCCTGAAGCGCTTTCTCAACATCTTTGAGCAGCTCGGTTTTGAGGAGCGGATCTGTTATCGCATCGCTGAAACTGCCCCCGTGCAATGTAGTATGGTTACAGTTTTCTCTCATCGCATTCGTAAATGCCGCGTTGAAGTAAAGATAGCGATATTCGGAATCAAGCGTCACAATAAACAGATCGGTGAAGGTGTCCGCACCGTACCCTTCCGATGCTCCGTATTCCGGTTTTGCATGGAGCGCATTGACATGATATAAAAACAGATCGTCGTCTACTTTTGTCGCATACAGCTCGATTTGTTTGGTCTCAATATTTTCTGCATCCTCATGCAACAGAAAAGAGGCATTCGCACTTCCGTTTTGCGTGAGTGTACCGAAAAATTTCGCAGCAGATTCTTGTTCTTCAGCACGGATGAATCCATTTAAAGAAAGATCAGCGAACGTTTTTGTATCAATGCCGAGCAAAGCACCTGCATGCGCATTCAATTCCAACAGCGTACCCTTGCTGTCGGTGAGCATCATGCCGATCGGGGAAGACGCAATCACTTCGCTGAACTGTGCTGTTTTTATTAGCGAAAGATTCGAATCGGATTCTTTCACTGTGAAATAAACGAGCAGGTTTCCTTCTTCTGCGGCGCAGGCTTTCACATTGATCAGATGCTTCAGATTCGGCACAAAAACATTGATTTCCTCAGTGGTTGCGTTGTTGATTACATCGGCAAAAAATCCGAGCCAATCGTAAGCATCAGCTGTTTCTTTCGAGAGGAGCCTGCTTATTTTTTTTCCGATTGTTTCGGATTTCGATTTATGTGTGAATGTTTCGTAGGCAGCGTTGACATCCGTTACGATAAAATCGACAATCGAGCCGCTGTCATCACGCACGGTTTGATGGCATACAAAAGCAAACGGAGCTTGTTCTATGATGTCTCTGTACAAATGATCCATACCTTTGCTGCCTCCTTTTCGTACAAATTTAATGATATCCCGCAGTCAACGGTCTCGATCGGTAGGAGCTCAATTCGATAGCAATAGTCTATATCACTTATATCGGACGGTTGTCGCGAAACTTTATTTTTCCTGCGAAATTTCCCGAAATTTTGAGACGAAACTATATTCTATATCATATATTATTCATGGTCGAAGCAAACCGTCCTCATTGCAATAAAAAAACAGACTGTTTTGCGCAGTCTGCTTAGTTTGTTTTTCGATAGAAGATACGCTGTTACAGATAGGAAATGATTTTTTCGCCCATTTCGACTGTACCCAAAATTTCCTTGTCATTTGAAGTTCCCGCAATATCGCCCGTGCGGTATCCTTCATTGAGTGCCTTTTGTACCGCCGCTTCGATGGCATCCGCTTCGGCTCCGAGTCCGAATGAATACCGCAGCATCATGCCTGCCGAGAGTATCGTTGCGATCGGGTTCGCTTTGTTCTGTCCCGCGATGTCAGGCGAAGAGCCGTGAATCGGCTCATACATGCCGAGCGTGCCGTCTCCGAGCGAGGCAGACGGGAGCATGCCGATGGAGCCCGTTACCATACTGGCTTCGTCCGAGAGAATGTCTCCGAAGAGGTTGCTTGTTACAATAACATCAAACTGACCCGGATTTCTGACGAGCTGCATTGCCGCATTGTCCACCAGCATATCCGTGCAGCTTACATCGGGATATGCTTCTGCCATTTTGTGAATGACTTCGCGCCAGAGACGCGAGGATTCCAGCACGTTCGCCTTGTCGATGCTTACGAGTTTTCCGCCGCGTTTTTTTGCGGATTCAAATCCGATGCGTCCGATGCGTTCAATTTCTGTTGTGCTGTAACATTCCGTGTCGTAAGCCTCTTCGCCGTGTTCGCCCGTTCGTCTGCCGCGTTCTCCGAAATAAATACCGCCCGTCAGTTCTCTGACGATCAGGATATCGAGTCCGTTTTTAACGATCTCGGCTTTCAGCGGGCAGGCTTCCGCAAGCGCGCTGTAGAGAAGTGCAGGGCGCAGGTTGGCATACAGACCCAGTGCGGCACGAATACCGAGCAGCCCTTTTTCCGGTCTGAGGTGCCCCGGCAGGGTATCCCATTTGGGACCGCCGACTGCGCCGAGCAGTACGGAATCGCTTTTTTTGCAGATTTCGACCGTTTCGTCAGGAAGCGGTACGCCTGTTGCATCAATGGCACATCCGCCCATGAGCACATCTGTGAAGGTGAACGAATGTCCGTATTTTGTTCCGACTGCGTGAAGTACTTTGACGGCTTCTCCGATGATTTCGGGTCCGATACCGTCACCTTTGATCAGTGCGATTTGATAATTCATGTTATATCCTTTACAATGCTTTCTTCTTTATGGCGCTGATGAGTCCGTCGTTGTCGATGATATTCTGAACAAACGGCGGAAATGCGACTGCCTGATAGGTTTCATTTTTTGTTTTGTTGACGATTATGCCTGTTGTAAAATCCACTTCGATTTCATCTTCGTTTGCAATTTTCTGCGAAGCTTCGTCGCATTCCAGAATCGGAAGCCCGATATTGATGGCGTTGCGATAGAAAATGCGCGCGAATGTGGAAGCGATGACGCACGAGATCCCTGCCGCCTTGATTGCGATGGGTGCGTGTTCTCTGGAGGATCCGCAGCCGAAATTTTTTCCGCCGACGATAATATCGCCCTGTTTGACTTTTCCAACGAATGCAGCATCGATATCTTCCATGCAGTGTGCCGCCAATTCTTTCGGATCGGAGGTGTTCAGGTAGCGTGCTGGGATGATGACATCCGTGTCAACGTTGTCGCCGTAGCGGAATACTGTTCCTGTTACTTTCATCTTCATTCCTCCTTATAATTCCTCAGGACTTGCGATCCTGCCGAGTATCGCGGAAGCTGCCGCTACCGCAGGGTTGGACAGATACACTTCGGATTCGGGGTGACCCATGCGTCCGACAAAGTTGCGGTTCGTCGTTGCGAGTGAGCGTTCGCCTTTTGCCAGAATGCCCATATGTCCGCCCAGACACGGTCCGCAGGTCGGTGTTGATACTGCGCATCCCGCTTCCATAAATATTTTCAGCAGTCCTTCTTCCATCGCGTCCATATAGATTTTCTGTGTCGCGGGAATGACGATGCATCGTACGAACGGATGCACTTTTCTGCCTTTGAAAATGCCTGCCGCAATGCGCAGATCTTCCAGACGTCCGTTTGTGCAAGAGCCGATCA
>CAYUFL010000022.1:0-32097 GCA_964444065.1 uncultured Lachnospiraceae bacterium | reverse complement strand
AGCAGTTCATAACCATATATATTTAGTTGTCTGTCAAAAATCGGCTGCCTTGCAACGTATACATCCATTTTTTTATTTCCCCTGATTCCCGCGATTATTTGTTTGATTTTTGATCAATTTTTCCGCCACATCCGTCATATTCGGATAAAGACTGTCCGATACGTATTCCTGTCCAAGTGTTTCGGCGACTAAAAACCGGGCACAAACCGAGAAGTCGGATTCACAGTACTTCTTGCGGAAAATCGCCCCAAACCCTTTTTCCATCGGCATTTTACTTTTATTGTAAAACATGCATTTTGATATATATTTGCATCTCATTTCAACCCCCGATGCACCTCGGTTGGCATTCATTCAGAATATCAGTCCGTGCTATCCGTCGTACGCATCCTATTTTACCGAATTGCTTGCTTTCCGCTGTTTGAATGTTAAAATGATTATGTCGGCAGCAAAGAAGTGAGCCACTATTCCATATGATTGATATAAACAAAAAATATGCAATCCTTATGCGCAGTGCGCCGAATTGATTCAAAATATCCATTTGACACTGCACTGTCAACAAATCAAACCGATTCGCTTCGGTATAGACATCAAAACAACACCTTACTGTTATTATCGTCAGATTATACACCAATATTATATCAGATTAAAGACTTTCAAAAAAATTAAGCAGCAATTCACTGACATCTTATCAGTGAATTGAAAAAAGGAGTAAAAATGTTTCGCAAAAAGAAAAGAGAACTGGACAATATGACTTTTCTGAAATATGTAGATTCCGATACAGAGGCAGGCGTCATCCAAGGACTGTTGGAGTCCTGCGGCATATATTGCTATCTCGATTATGAAATAGACGGCGGAAACATCAATGTTATTATCGGAAGATCAAATCTGGGCGTCAACATCTATGTGAAAACAGAAAACTACGAAGAAGCACTTGCGATTCTTCTTTCAGAACCAACGGCAACGGAATAATCGTTAAATAAAAAAACTGCACTTCTCAGACTCCTACTTGCGCTCCATAATCAAGTCGGAAAGTACTGCATATTGTTGCAGCGTAATCGTTTCGGCTCTGTTGTTTTCGGGGATATCCGCCAAAGCCAACAATTCTCTTGTGGATTCTTTATCCATTTGAAAACCCGCCGAAATACAGTTCAATATAGTTTTGCGTCTCGTCGCAAATGCTGCATGGATCGTTTGAAACAAATGTGTTTCGCTTCTGACTTCTACAGGCGCCTCTTTACGAGGCAAGATACGCACCACGGAAGAATCGACGTTCGGTGCAGGCATGAACGAATTGCGTGATACATCAAACAGCTTGCTTGTCTCCGCATAATACTCAAGCACTACCGTAAATGCAGAATAGTCCTTTGAGCCGGGTTTGATTCCCAAACGGGCGGCGACTTCTTTTTGGAGCATTACGACGACAGCTTCCAAAGGCAGCTTGTCTTCCAGCAGTTTCATGATAACAGGCGAAGTAATGTAATACGGCAGATTAGAAACTGCCGTTATTTTTTCGCCTGCATTTACGTATGGAGCAATCAATGCATGCAGATCTGTCTTCAAAACATCGGCATGCACAATCTCAAGATTGTCTGTGTCCGCAAAAATATCCTTGAGCATTTTTATCGCAAACGGATCGATTTCGACGGCAATCACACGTCTGGCTTTCTGCACAAGCAGTTCTGTCAGTGCCCCGATGCCGGGTCCGATTTCAAGCACAGTTTCTTCCCCTGTCAGTGCCAGCGCATCAACGATTTTTTCTGCAGCATCATCATCGATTAAGAAATTCTGCCCGAGATCTTTTTTAAAATGAAATCGGTATTTATTCATATATGATTTAATCACGGACGGTTTTGTCAGTTTTCCCATTATACCGTTTCGCACGTTATCCGCGCACTTCCTTCATTTCTTCTTTGGTAATTGCTTTTGTGAAGTAAATGATTGCGAAGTAGACTGCCGCGCTGATCGCGACAGTAATCAGCACTGCAATTTTATAATCCATATACGTTGCAAGCAATCCGTACCCGAACTTAGCAAAAATTCCCATCACAACAGCAGCAAAGATCGTTTTTATTACATTCCATGCGATTTTATTCATGCCGACATATTTTTTCACATCCATATAGTTTAAAAGGAATATCACGAACGATGCAATGATTGAGCTTGCAATCGCACCGTACACCCCGATTTCAGGTCTTGATATCAACGCCAAATTCAAAAGGAATTTTAACAGCGCACCAAATGCCATATTCTTCAGTGGTTTGTAAAATCGTCCCGATCCCTGCAAGATACCCTGCAGCGTACTCATAACAATGGTAAAAATCACCACATATGCCAACCATGTCAGCATCTCATAGCCGGAACTTTTACCCAGAAAAACAAGGGACATAATCGGTTCGGACAGCACACTCAAACCGACCGCGGAAGGTATGGATACCAAGAAAGCAATCTTTACCGCCAATGTTGTTTTTTTAACAATTTTTTGCTGATCACCTCTCACAACGGACTCACTTATGGACGGCACAAGACTGGAGGAAAGCGCGGCACCGATTACCAATGGAACATTAATCAATGTCTGTGCCTTTTGCTCAAGCTGCGCGTACAAGACAGTTGCCAGTTCCTGGGAAATTCCGGCATTTTGCAGACAGGTTGAAAGCGTCGCGCTGTTGATCAGATCCATTACGGTATTGATCAGACTTCCGCATGCGATCGGAATTGCCAGAAACAACAAGGACTTAAATATCTTTCGGCTGGTTTCGGATTGTTCCACCGTCTGTTCTTCGAGCAAATGAGCACTTTTTTTCTTAAAACGAAAATAGGAAATTCCCAGATACAATAATGCAGCAATCCCGCCCGCAGTTGCGCCGAATGTGGCACCAGCCGCACCGTAAGAAATACCGAACCACTTTGTCAGCAAGATCGCCAAGGTCAACCCGATGCCGACCCGCGCAATCTGTTCGACAATCTGTGATCCCGATGAAAAAGTCATGCGTTGCATCCCTTGAAAGAACCCGCGCAGCGAAGAAATCAATGCAACAAAAAAAGGTGCGAATGACAATGCCAAAATCGAATAGTAGGTTTCCTGCGGCCATTTGAACGCATCGATAAAAAACTGCGCACCCAAAAACATCATACCGGAACCGAACGTCCCCAAAACAAGCAGTGCCACAAAAGAAACACGAAAAACCTTGTATGCACCGCGATAATTCCCGAGCGAAACACGTTCCGCAATCATTTTAGAAACAGCAATCGGCAATCCTGCAACAGAAATCGCCAAAAATGTTGTATATAACGGATACGGGTACCCATAAAGACCCAACCCGTAGTCTCCTATAATCGAGGCAAGCGGGCTTTTAAATGCGATACCCAGAAGTTTGGCAAAGATTCCCCCGGCAGCCAGAATCGCTGCACTGGTTAAGTAACTTCTTTGTTTATCTTTCATAACTCAATTCCAATCCAAATCATCATGCGACCACAGAACCGTCGCAAAGCGCTCGTTCTCACCTATTATACACGATAAATCCTCGTTAAAAAGCGATTTGCAAATGTTTTATTTCTTGGACCAAAACCAAATGCTGAATGATTTTCGAATCATAATTGACAACGATATGCAAATATGATAGGATAGTCAAGAATTCATTACAGCTCATCCGTCGTGCCGTATGTTTACCATCGTCACGGGATGATGCTTGCCTGCGTAGCTCAGTCGGTAGAGCACCACCATGGTAAGGTGGGGGTCAACGGTTCGAATCCGTTCGTAGGCTCCATTTTTTTTTTTGCGATTTTTTCAAATGATCTTTTCGGCATGCAAATTCAGCAGTTGTCCTTCTTTCAAAAGCGAAATCGGACCGTGCCCGCCGCAAACAATCGTCTCGTCATTCCCGATCATCCGAATGATCGCATCCCTTGCAGCGGATGCTTTTTTTGAATCTATATTCACACTGCTCATCAAATATGGCGCAAAGGAGTTGAATTCCGCTCGCTCCGAGGTAAATCCGCTGATGTTCACCAAATTGTCCCCTGTGAAAATCAGCCCGTCTTTTTTGTCGTAAAAGACCACCTCGCCGTACAGATGTCCGCCGTTGCCTTCCAACACCTCAAATGTCATTGCACCGTATGCGAATGACCCGATCCGTTCAGGGTTCTCATGCTCTCCGATATCCACCGTGTCAATCAGGTGTATGTTGGTCGGATCCATCGGCACATATCCGGAAATAATCTGGCTTAGCTTACTGTAACCAAAACAAAGATCCTTTTCTTCACGAAAGTCAGGAACGCCTTCGTACTGGCGACGAATGCTCTCTGCGCTTTTTCTGTTCATACAAACATGCGCCTCAGGCATCAGAGCCAGCAATCCGCAGTGATCGACATCCGCATGTGTAATATAGATACGTTTGGCGCGTGTTTCCCAGTCAGGGAATAATTTTCTGAATATCTTCGTCATTTCGTCACGATAGACCGCAAATCCCGTATCGATCATCATTATCTCGGCTTCGTGCGCGGAGAACAACAAATACGTGTTGCTGCCGCAGGGCGGCTGTATGGAATACAATGTCACATCACCGATCTGAATCTTTTCGATATCGGCGGCAAAATGCTTCCCTTTGTATTTTGCGATAAATCCTGCAAAACGGCGGGTGTAATCGAAAACCTTTTCCGCATCCCTGCCTTTATCCTGCAACACCTGAAGAATGCGATTCGCTTCGCTGATAAATTCGATTGTTTTTTTAACGCTGAGTCCGAGCAGCTTTTGCATATCATTTGCAAGACGAATATAAAAAATCGTGTTATCCAGTGTTGTTTCGGATTCGTCATAATCCATAATATTGATTTGATACAGCTCGCTGATATCGTCCAATACCAGTTTGATTACGGACGGTGCTTCGATCAAAAGACCCATCACGAAGTTCTGGTACTCAGCATGAACGGAGGTTGAATTGATATAGGATATATTGATGTCATAACGATCAAGAATTTTCAATACAGGAAATAATGATCCGGGCACATCCGGTATTTTGACCGAAACGATAACAACTCTCGTTTCCGGAATCTTTTCATTCAGGTAACCTACCGCAAACAATTCTTTCGCGATTTGATTCAGCTCTTTTTCATCCGCTTCCACATCAAGAAATAACGTATGCAGATCAACCGCTTTGTTGTAGCTCACGCGAATAATATTACCGCCCCGATTGAAAATAATCTTCGAAGCAGTCATAAACGCACCGGATTTATCGGGCATATTGGTGACGAATGTTTTTTTCGCCATGGCGAACCTCCGTATCGAAAAGATAGCAGTTATAAGGATTGAACACGGCTGCGAAATCAAAAGACTGATAAAAAAACAACTTACTCAATCAGAATATAATTCCTCCAACAGCGCAAGTCCCGTTTGAGTACGAAATAATTTGCGCATGGCAGTAATTTGTGCATGATTCATCTCGTCCTCATACGCATTGACCAAAAAATCTGCTTCAATCAGTATCTGATAATCGATACCGTCTATTTCTTTATAAGTATGATGATGTCCGATCAGGTAGCAGACACGCTCGCTCACATCAGGTGCGACACCGAGCTTATCGAGTATTTTTTTCGCTTCTGGAGGACCTTCCGTCTGCTGATAATTTCCGGCACTGGAATGATATTTCATCTCGCTGATTTTGATTCCGATATCATGCATCAATGCTGCAATTTCCAAAATCTGCATTGTCTTTTCCTCCAGATTTTCGGACAAGGCAATCAGACGGCACAGTGCATGCACTTTTGTGAAATGGAATATTCTCCTCGGATCATTGCGGTAATACGAAACCATTATGTGATTGACATCCAATACAACACTCATTTCGAAACCCCGGTTAATCAATGAATTTAGCAGCAAGCTTTTCGATTTCGGCGTTGCTTAAACCGATCGTTTTCATATAGTCCGGCGCACTGTTATATTTCCGATCAAAGAATTCCAACGTCTGTTCCATCTGTTCCGGTTTCGATTCAAACAGGTAATCCGGTAACAGAATACCGAATTGCTCTTTGACTTCTTTTTGTATGATTTTAATATCCGTATTATACTGTTCGCTTGCACTGTAATCTTCAATAATGACAGCCGAATCAACTTCGGCAAGTTTCAGCAGAAGCATTGCCATAACCCCGGTTCGGTCTTTGCCCGCAGTACAGTTGAACAAAGCACATTTCGATTCTTCCGCCAGTCGATAAAGCGCCTGACGTATCAATTGTGTGCTGTTTTCCAACAAACCGACATACATTTGAGACATCGAGGAAGGATAACGCCCCTCAAGATTATCGGAATGGATGTTGTCTATCAACGGCACATTCTCATACCGAATGTCGCGGTACGAACGAACTCCGCACGGTTTCTCTTCAATCTCTACAGGCGAGCGCAAATCGACGACAGTCCGCACACCGTATCCATAAAGGAACTCTTTGTCGGCATCGGTCAACTCATCCAGTTTTGCCGCACGCAAAAAAATATTTTTCTTTGTGAATTTTCCGTTTTTTGTTTTATAACCGCCGAGATCGCGCACATTTTTTGCACCGCTCAGCGGCAGACATATCGATATCTGGTGTGTATGCGTCATACTTCCTCCTTATGTTGTTGATGTTTTGGTCGGATCTGCTTCGCAGATCCCTTTCATAAATTCATGATATTCCGAAAGTCTGTCTTCCATTACCAATGTCTCAAGAATATCACCTGCCATAATTTTTACACGACCACGCGGCAGAATTTCTCTTGTGCCGCGCTTGAGAGAAATCAACAATACATCCTCGGGCCATGCGATTTCGAATATACGCTTGTTGGAAAGGGCAGAATTTGCGTGCACAACGTTTTGTACAATCATTTTATTATCTGTCATACAGACCGTTTCCCCGGGCACACGGTTGACGATACGATCAAGCAACCCTTCATAAACAGGAACGGATCCGATCAGTTCTGCCGTAATATATGCGACAATAGCCACAGTTGCAATTGCCAACATATGACTGAAGGAGCCTGTCATTTCAGTGATCAAAATAATACCGGTAATCGGAGCCCGAACGATGGCAGAAAAATAAGCGGCCATTGCAATAATGATAAAATTCACAAAATACTGCGAATCAATTCCGAACTGCGCAATCATAATGTGACCATATGCCGCACCGATGTATGCCCCGATCACGAGCAGCGGAAAAAAAATACCTCCGGGTGCACCGGAACCGAAACTGATAATGGAGAAAATGAATTTCCCGATCAATAATATCATAATCAGCTTAAATGCAGTATCACTGTCCGTGATCAAACGGATCATATCATGTCCGCTTCCGACCACCTGGGGAAGCAAATAACCCAGTACGCCTGCAAGCAGAAAGACAGGTATCAATCGAAATTTTGTATCTTTGATTTTTGCAAACTTATCTTTTACCCAAAACAAAACCTTATTGTAACCGGCTCCAAGGAAACCCACCAATACCCCGAATATGATAATCATCCAATAGTATTGCAACGGGATCGGATTTTCGATGCTAAAATGAAAAACAGGACTCAGTCCGAATATGTATTTTGACAAAAAATCAGCAACAATGCTTGAAATCATGACAGGGACTAACACGTATGCCGAGAAGTTTTTATGTACTTCTTCCAAAGCAAACATAATGCCTGCAAGCGGTGCGTTAAATGCAGCAGAGAGACCTGCGCTCGCACCACACGTCATTAAATATTTTTCTTCCGTTCGGTTTCTGTGCAACGCTGCAGACAGACCTTTTCCGCTCATTGCACCCATTTGGATAGACGGACCTTCCCGTCCCAGAGAAAGTCCTGCAAAAAGACAAATGACGCCTCCTGCAAATTTTGCAAGAAGTGTCTTCAGCCAGTTAGTCTTCAGATATCCTGATACTTCAGCTTCTACCTGGGGAATGCCGCTGCCTGAAATCATGGGCTCCCATTTTAAAAGGTAATTTGCCGCAAAAGCGAGCAGCACAAGCGCACAGACCCACAATACGATATATCCTGATCCTGAATTGACCAAGTTTCGAACCAACTCGGAAGCATACTCTGCTTGATCAATTGCCAAACGATACAATATTGTAATTGCTCCGGAGAGCACCCCGACAATTGTGCCGTCCACAATCAGTAAGTATTTATATTTTTGTTTTTTGTTTATCATTTCTTTTGCATGATTCAATGGTTTTCAGACCCTTTTTCTATTCGATAACGAAAGTAATCGAATTCCGTTATAATGTCGAATCCGCTTTTTTGATACAATCCGTAAGCATTCGGCTTCTTGCTGTCGGCTTCAATCAAAATACGCACCCGATCCAGTTTTGTTAATTCACGCATAAGCAGATTGAGCATCTGCCTGCCATATCCTTTTCTCTGGAACTCAGGCAAAACGGCAACTCCGTAAATAAACAGTTCGTCACCTTCGCGATTTGTACTCATTGTACCGATCACGCACTCTTCCATGTAAGCAAGATAGATATCAATATTATCAGCACGCAAGGAGCTGTCGGCTATCGTTTGCGCTGTTTCGCGCGATTCTTCAAATGCCGCTTCAGACAACATAATGACCATTTCACGATCCGATAAATCCGCCATTCTCAGACAAAGGTCGGTTTGCATTGGTTGAACGGCTTCTCCTCGAAATTCCATCAGATATTCGGAATGATCTTTTTTTGCCGAAAATTTCCCAAGCACCTTCTCGCATGCTTTGGCTTGCGGCTGAGTAATGAATAAAATATCTTGAATCGAATGTTTCAGAAGCTCTTCACAAACAGACGAAAGCAATGCCGCGAAAATGCCTTTTTGTCTAAAATCGGGATGCACGTAAGCACTGATTTCAGCAACGTCTTTTGTCGGAATAAAAGCAGATAAAAAACCGATCAATCTGTTGTCTGCGCGCATACAATAGTAACAGCGGATGTTTGTGTCGTAATTCAGACGATTCGAAAAAAAGACTTCTCCGTTGAGATTTTCGTACTCATTGCAAACATGAACCAACGCTCGGACTGAAGCAATCTGACTGTCCGTCAATTCAAGATAAGATGTTACCTCCATCCAATACCTCTTTCTATTTCAAGAACCCCTGCACAATGATTTCCTCTGCCTCGGCATCCGTCATACCGAATGTCTGCAATTTAATCAATTGATCATTGTTGATTCTGCCGATTGCTGCCTCATGCACAATCTGTGCATCTGCGTGATTTGCGGAAATTTCCGGAATCGATGCAATTTTGGCATGATCCATAATAATGGAGTCGCATTGCACGTGTGCCCTGCAAGCGTTGTTGCCGATTGCCCGCGGATGAAATATCTGCTCGGATGTATCTTTTGCGACAGAACGCGATATGATCTGCACGACAGATTCTTCGCCGTCAAGGTAAATGTCCATATTGGATTTCGCGGTTTGCTGCCCGTGTGTCATCAGTTTTTCCACCATGACCATTTTGGCGTTTTTGCCCAGATGTGCACTCGTTTCGCGCACGGTGGAATCAACTCCTTTGATCTGTATCATTTCCATCTCGCAATAAGAGCCTTCCTCCATCGTCACGATTGTAGTCGGATTCAGGATTCGTTCACCTTTTCCGTCACCTTCTCCATAATGTTTTTCGACATAACGAAGTCTGGCATTTTTTCCGATATGAAAATTGTGAATGCCGTCATGTTCGCTGTTTCCGCTGCCGTCGTTGTGAATGCCGCATCCCGCTACAATCACAACATCCGCACCTTCACCAACATAAAAATCGTTATATACCAAATCTGTAATTCCGCTTTCGGTCAGAATAACCGGAATATGGACACTTTCGCTTTTTGTATACGGCTTGATCGTAATATCAATACCGGGTTTATCCGTTTTCGGTTCGATCACAATATTCTCAGTGGATTGTCTTGCGGCGCCTTCTCCGTTGCGTCTGATATTGTATGCGCCTTGCGGTGTGCCGTGCAGATCGGCAATTGATTCCAATAAGTTCTGTTCAATCAGATTCATACGGTGATTCCTCCGTCCTTCATGTACACACAATCGTCGGCAAATTCCCCCAGCAGTTGTGGCAAAACTTCTTCTTTTGTACCCTTGCTGCGAATCTTACCGTTTGCGATGATGATGATTTCGTCCGCCAACTGCATGATCCGTTCCTGATGCGAGATAATAATGACGCTTTCATGAATGTTGCTGCTCATGTGTTTGAAATTGTTCACCAGCATGGTAAAACTCCACAGGTCGATGCCTGCTTCCGGTTCGTCATAGATTGCCAGCCTCAATTTTCTGGCCATCAGTGTCGCGATTTCAATCCGCTTGACTTCTCCGCCGGAAAGGGACGAATCCACTTCTCTGTCGAGATAGTCTTTGGAGCAAAGACCTACTTTTGTCAAATAATCGCAGCAGCGGTCATCTTTCAATGGTTCACCGTGAGCAAGTTCCAACAGTTTTCTTACCGTCAGTCCTTTGAAACGAGGCGGTTGCTGAAAAGCGTAGCCGATTCCCAGTTTTGCATGTTCGGTAACTGTTTGATGCGTGATATCTTCGCCGTCAAAAAGGATTTGCCCCGATGTCGGCTGTTCAATTCCCATAATCAATCTTGCAGTTGTGGATTTTCCGCCGCCGTTCGGACCTGTGATCACAACGAATTTTCCTGCTTCGACCTGAAAACTCAGATCATCGATGATTTTGGAACGATTTCCATTTTCTTCCACTTCAAAAGTTATATTTTTCAGTTCCAGCATATTAATCTCCTAAATTCATTCTAATTTAAATTATAAACCGATCCGTACTGTTTCGCAACCCTTTCGAAGCGGCAATGGTGAATCGCATTCAAAAACAGACCGCACGCTTATCAACGCAGTCTGTTATTCCAACTGTTTTTTTATCTCTTTTAAATAATACGAAAATGCATTTGGAATCGGATAAATATGCTCCAGCTCACTCTTGTTTGCCCATATCAGGCTCTCTTGCTCGAAACACTGATCAATTGGAATCAGATAGCCGATCATATGCCACTCAATATGCGTAAAAACATGCCTTGCCGCGCCAAGGGCGGTGGTTGCTTTTGCTTGTATGTTGTGCACCGTCAGCCATTCGTTTAATTCAGGCACATCCAAATGTCCTTCGATCATAGGGAATTGCCAAAGACCTCCCAGCAAGCCCTTATCCGTACGCTTCCGAATCGCCGTACGATTTTCGCACGCAAAAAGCAAGACGGTATATTCCATCTTTTTGCGCGGCTTTTTCGCACTTTTCATCGGCAGTTCTCCAATAATACCAAGATCCCGCGCTTCGCACAACGTACTGAAAGAACACTTTTCACACAGAGGCATCCCGTTTGGCAGACACACGGTCGCCCCGAGCTCCATCATCGCCTGATTGAAATCCCCCGCGCGGGCTTCGGGCATGATCTGTTCCAATGTCTGTTTCATCTCTTTTTTGGTCTGTTGCTTCGTCACATCCTCACGGCTCGCAGTGAATCGGCTGACAACGCGCAGGACATTTCCGTCAACAACTGCATATTTCCGGTTATACGCAATTGATGCGATCGCTGCCGCCGTGTATTCCCCGATACCGGGCAAACCGAGCAGTTGATCATACACAGAGGGTACTTCTCCGCAGAATGAATCTACGATCCTGTTCGCCGCAAGATGAAGATTTCTTGCTCTGCTGTAATACCCGAGCCCTTCCCAAAGCTTGTATACCTGCTGCAACTCTGCTCGCGCAAGGGAGGGTACATCCGGAAACACGGAAATAAACCGTTCAAAATAAGGCTTAACCGCTTCCACACGCGTCTGTTGCAGCATAATTTCCGATATCCAGACACGGTACGGCGTCGGTTCGCTTCGCCATGGAAGAATACGTGCATTTCTATCATACCAATTCAGTAAAGGCGCAATTATTTCACGCAATTGATTCTTCATTTTCTCTTCCATTGTCCTGCTATCCTATCTCTATTCTGAACAAAAAGATCAAGAATACTATTGAACTCATTGTTTCTATTCAAAACAAATCTCGCTAATCGGTACAATCATATTTTTTCAGCGCAGCCGGCAGACTGCTGATAATATCCGTTGCAATCATGCCGTATTGAGACAAGCGATCTGCCGCAATATCTCCGGCGGTTCCGTGAACATATACACCTGCAGAAGCCGCACGAAACGGATCAAGTCCACGCGCAAGGAATGCCCCGATCACGCCGGAAAGCGCATCACCGCTGCCTGCCGTCGCCATCCCCGGATTCCCTGAGGAATTGATGAATATATCGCCTTCGGCTGAAGCCGTGATGGTGTTTGCGCCTTTCAGTACAACCGTACAGGCGTATTTCCGCGCAAAATCTCTTGCGACTCCAATACGGTCGGTTTCAATTGCTGTTTTCGGCATATCGCAAAGACGCGACATTTCCACTTCATGCGGTGTCAAAACGATATCGCATTGCGCATGATAAAGCAGATCGGGGCTGTTTGCAAGTATATTCAGTCCATCGGCGTCAAGTACCATCGGAACAGTACAATTCGAAATAATCCCGTTCACAAGTGTTCTCGTATCTTCATCCACCGACATACCGCATCCGAGCACGATCGCATCAAAAAGATGCAGCGATTCGAGGATTTCATTCAGATTGTTTTTCGAGAACGTACCGAATATCGATTCCTTCATCGGCACGCACATCAACTCTGTCGTTTTTGATACAACAGGGATAAAAACACCTTCGGGAATAAGCAATTTCACGATACCCGCCCCGCTGCGCAATGCCGCCGTTGCCGACAACACGGGTGCTCCAGACATCGTACGGCTCCCACCGATGACAAGCACTTTTCCGCTGCTGCCTTTGTGTTCGTCAATCTTGTTTTTCGGCAGTGCAAATTCAGCATCATTCTCTTCAAACAGCGCAATACTGGGATATATTTCAGCAAAAGCTTCTTGCGGAATACCGATATCCTTAACAATTACATTTCCGCAGATATGACACGAGCGCTTCAGTATATGTGCAATTTTTTTTCTGCAAAAGGTAACGGTCATATCTGCTTTCACCGCTGCTCCCATGATCAGTCCGTTATCACAGTTCAGTCCGCTCGGAATGTCGGCGGAGATGATATATGCTCCGCTGACATTGATCGCTTCAATCAAAGCGGCGTATGTCTCGCTGATCGGCTTATTGAATCCGGTGCCGAACAAGGCATCGACAATGACAGTCGATTCAGGCGCATGCAGTTCCGGGTTAAATATATCCGCGTGCAGACATACTCCTCCTGCATTCAGATAGTTATTTCTCATCTCCGCCGCATCGCCGTTTTCATCTTTCGGTTCGCCTGCGGAAAAAACGCTTATTTTCAGTCCGTCTCTGCGCATCAACCATGCCAAACCGTATCCGTCACCGCCATTGTTGCCTTTGCCGCAGAAAATCAAATAATGTTTCTCGTCATAATCGTGCACATATTGCTTAATAGCATCATAGATTGCCCGCGATGCATTCAGCATCAGATCATACCCGGATATCTCATATTCGGCAGACGATATCCGCTCAATATTCTGCATTTGTTTTACGCTCAGAAGCATCATACGAACATCTCCAAATTACACTTCTGTATTGGATTTATTATAGCACTTATGCTATGATATGAACAGCGATCACGATAGGATGGTAATTCCATGAGCGTAGAATCCTGGCACAATGCGACGAAACTGCTGACAAGCAGAATCGTCATTTTCTTGTGCAGAGCAAAATATGAATATTTCGGGTTAACAAAAGAGATCAAGGCTCCCTATTTTATCATAGGGAACCACAATACCGTTTTTGATGCATTCCTTGTCGGTTTCGGAATGAAGGAAGCAATTCGATACGTCACAAGTGATCTTTACTTTCGGAACAAACTCGTTGCATTTCTCGCAAAAAAGGGAGGTTGCATCCCGAAAGCAAAATTTGTCAGCGACGTCTCGGTAATAAAAACACTGGTCAAATGCGTAAAAGACGAAAAGGCGGTCGGGATTTTCCCGGAAGGATACCGCAATTGGGACGGTTTTACAGACGAATTGCTGCCCGGCACAGCGAAATTGGTCAAGCTTCTGAAAGTGCCCGTCGTCGTCGTTACTACGCAGGGAGGTTACCTTTCTATGCCGCGATGGGGGCAGCATCATCGCAGAGGACCGATGACACTCACTTATAGACTGACCCTGACGACAGAGAAAATTACCCAACTGCCCGTTGCCGAAATCGAACGTATTCTTGCCTGCGCACTTGCGCACGATGACAACGACGCACAGCGTACCCACCCGATTTCTTATCCGGGCAGAAAGCTTGCTCAGCGACTGGAGCTGATTCTGTACTGCTGTCCGCACTGCGGAAAATTCGAAACCATGATCTCCGAAAATGACATCTTTCGATGTTCCGCATGCGATTATCGTGTAAAATTCGATAAATTCGGATTTCTGAATCCGATTGAACCGTTTCCTTTCTATTACGATACACCGCATCAATGGCGCGAATTCTGCAAAAAAAACATACAAAGCTTCGTCAACATCAGCGAACGCGATATCGTTCTTTTTGAACGTAAGATTGACCTTTATCGAGAACGCGGAAAACGCGCGAAATTTAAAAAGACAGACAGCGGAACCGTCCGTCTTTATTACGATCGATTTGAATTGACAGGTGAATGTGCGAACAGTGTTTTTCTCTTCAGAGATATCAAGGGACTGACATTATCCAAACGAAACATGATCGATTTTTATTATCAGAAGATCAAATATCGATTTGACCCCTGCAGCAAAACACTCTCTGCGACCATGTGGGAAGATGCCTATCGGATTTTAAGCGGAAACACAGACTAATCCGCGTCTGTTCAGCAAGACGGCATATTCTGACAGCAAAAAGGCAATTCCAACCCGCATTCTTTCATCAACGTCTCATCGGTCAGAATTTGGCGGCAGTCTCCATCGGCAAACACAACACCGCCTTTCAGAACGATGACCCGTTCGCACAATTCCAGTGCCATGTCCAGATCATGCGTCGCTATCAGTTTGGTCAGCCGCAGCGATGAAAGCGTATGCATCATATTCCGCCGCGCACTCGGATCGAGAAACGACGACGGCTCATCCAATAAAATCACGGATGGATTCATCGAAAGCACACATGCAATCGCAACGCTTCGTTTTTCTCCGCCGGACAGTTTATGGGGCGAACGATCCTTCAAGTGATCGATATGCAGATCCGCAAGAGCCTGATCCACACGAAGTTCGACTGTTTCTTCGGGGAGTTGATAGTTGCGCGGACCGAACGCGATATCGTCATACACCCTTGTCATAAAGAGCATTTCATCGGGATTCTGAAATACGATCCCGATTTTTTCTCTTATTTGATTCATATTTTTCTTGTTGACTGTCAGTCCGTCAACAAGAATTTCTCCTTTTTCCGGATGAATCACTCCCACAAGAGAAAGCAGTAAAGACGACTTTCCCGCACCGTTTGCACCAACCAACGCAACACTTTCCCCGTCTTGCAGTGTAATATTGATATGATCCAGCGCTTTTTTGCCGTCCGGATATATTACGCTTAATTCTTTTATTTCGATCAAAGAAGTATCCTCCGATTCTATTATACGATTGCGCCCAGCAAAAGGCTGATGTTGTATACCCTCATCAGTACGAGCACTCCGACGATGAGCGCAGCAGCGGCATAATCTTTCGCCGATGCTTTTTTTGCGGTCGAAAAATGATATACCCCATTGAATCCTCTGCACTTCATCGCGAAATAAATCCGCTCCGCACGATCGATACTCCGAATCAGCAGTTGTCCCGCAAAGGCACCCATGTCCTTCATGCGGATTCCTTTCTCATTCGGAGAACGCAGCAGATAAGCCGTATACATGATCCCCGCTTCTTCCAACAGGACGGAAATATAGCGGAATGTCATCGTCAGCTGTATCACCAATATTGCCGGGATTTTCATCCTGTTCAATTGATACGAGATTTCCGTCATTGACGTAGTGGCAATCAAAATCAGCACAGCCGAAACACAAAGCAATGTTTTGAGCATGATCGAAACAAACGAAATCATACCGTAAGTTACGGTGAATCCGTAGAACAGGAACGCTCCTGTGCGATCAAATATGATATTTGAAATTCCCGCAAAAAGAGAGAACGGCAGCGCAATCGCAGCACGGCTGAACAGTAGTTTATACGGAATATCCGCCAATGCCATCATCACGGCAATATAAAACACATATGGCAGGAGCTGACCGACCGCATATCGGTCGAATGATATCACCGCAACCAAATAAACGAACGTTACCAGCAATTTCACATTCGGATGCAGTTTGTGAATGACAGAATTATTTTTCGCCAATTCGTCAAGTTTATTGATGCTTGCGGCTGCTGTTTTTAAATTTGGCATTTTATCTCCGTTTCGTTCAGGTTGCATCCAGTATAGCATATTTGCATAATCTTTTGGAATCGTTACTTGCAGTGAAAGAGAAAGAAAAACTCATCCCCTGTTGTGGGGATGAGAATTTGAATCATCTGTTGTAAGCTGTTTTTGCCATTAAGCCTCTTTCGCCTGTTTGCGCTTTTTCACAGCAGATATCGTCAACCCTGCAGCTCCCGCCAATGCAAGCGTCATCGTGCCTCCGACGATACCGGAGGTACTTGTGCCAAGAATATTTTCGCTGTCGGATTTAAAGCTGTAATCAGGCAATATCGCCGTACTCTCCTGAATCTCGCTGGCTGTATCATGTACCTGAGATGAGCTTTCCAGCTCCGTTGATCCTGTCACACCTTGCATGGACCATTCAAGCCCGTCCGGATAAGCAGATGCGAGCAGAGACAATCCGCCTCCGATTACCACCGCAGCAAGCGTAAGAATCAATGCGACTTTCTTGATGGACACCGATCCCAGTTTCGTTTTGTCAAATGCGCTGTTCAGTATCTCGGGTCTGACCTTATTTACAAACATCAAAACCCCCGAGGTAACAATTCCTTCCACAAGACCGATCGCCAAATGAATCGGTAACATTAAAGCCACGAACGTACCGAACGGAAGTTCCGTAATTCCGGAGAACTGCGTCTCAAGCACGACGCAGAATGCACCGAGTTCCAGTCCTACCATGACGGATAAAATCGATGCAAAAGAAAGATTTTTTCCGCCGAATCCTTTCTTGATAATCGGTCTGAAAATCAGAGGATAGATTAAGAAACAAGGAATGATTCCCATATTAAAAATATTGCACCCCAATGCCAAAAGTCCACCGTCGCCGAAAAATAGAGCCTGAATGATCAACACTGCCGTAATTGTCAGAAATGCCGGGTTTGCGCCCAACAGGGCAGCAAGCAGGATCCCTCCTCCGATATGTCCGCTGGATCCGGTTCCGGGAACGGTGAAGTTAATCATTTGCGCCGCAAACACAAATGCCCCCATAATTCCCATCAGGGGAACTTTCTTTTCATCCAGTTCATCTTTTTTGATTTTTGTCGCAGCATATACGACAGCGCCTGCGCTGACCGCGAGCATTACTCCCCCGACTACAGGAGAGACAAGAGCATCCGCCATGTGCATAATCAATACCTCCTAAAAAATAAATAACCACAAAGACTATGTCGGAATATGCGCTTCAGCGCATTACCGCACAGTTACCTTCATGGTTACCGAGTACGTGTTCTTTCTATATCTTCTGATATATCTGTAAATATAGAATATCACGCCCAGTCTGATTCGTCAACTCAAAATTCATTTCGATAAAAAATATCTTTGCGGAAAAGAAGATCCGATACCGAATCTTCTTTTCCGCAAATGAACCGTCCGTCCATTATCGGATGAACTATATTCTAGTTTTTGACATCTCTTTTTTGGAATACCCAAAAGCTAAGGACAAGAAACACAATACTGGATGCCCCGAGCAAGATCAATCCATATTCCGGATTGAGGTGCAATTTCGGGTACATTTCCATAATTGACCCGATTGTGCCGGATTTATTAATGACGTTTGCCAGATTCATATACGGAAAGATCGAATACGAGACAAATCCGTAGTATTTCAGCTGCGATAAAATAATGGTAATGATGGAAGAGAATGCAATCAGTGCAAACGGTACACCCACCGCAAGCACCGTACTTTTCACAATCGTACTGAAGGCAAATGACATTGTCATCACAAACAGAATGATCACCGATGACTTGAGCAATACCGGAAGCACTGTTTTTAATATTGTAGTCGAAACGATTGATCCGTTATCAACCGATAAGATCGGAAGATTAAAATCTGCGGAACCGTACAAATGAATCGTCAGTGCGATATATGCGGCACTGCAAACCGCCAGCAACAATGCTGCGATCAGAAAGCTGGCTGCGAATTTAGAAAAAAGCACTTTATAGCGTTTTTTCGGACGAATCAGAAGCAAGCGAATGGTTCCTTTGGAATATTCGCTGCTGAGCATCGGACTGACGATGAAAATCATTGCGATGGCGACCAGCGTGATAATGAAGTAAATATCCTTGATGTGTTCGCGGGTTGAATTGATCATATCGGACTGCGGAATTTGATGATCCAAAGAGTAGGTATACAACTGGATATTATCTTTCGCGTCAGCCACATCTTCATTGAATGCGCTGAGGTATTCCTCATAGGATAAATCCGAGCCGTATTCCGAAGATCCGCCCATTTTATCATAATCATCCTTACTCATCGGGTCGGCATACGTTTTTTGAATTGCGGAGGAAATCTGACTGACCGATTGATTTTTCCAATCATCCCCATTCAGCGATATCTGATTGTTGACGCGGTAATTCAGCCAATAAAGCAAATCATTCTGCATTTGCAGTTGTTTTTGTTTGTCGGCAATTTGTTCGTTAATTGATTCCTTTGTTGCACTGTCAGCATATTTTAGATTTTTGTTTAAATCATCAATTGCAGTTTGGATCGATTTGATCGTTTCGTTCGCCAGATCAACATTGAGCTGATTGACGTAAGTCGGATCGTTATTGATTATGGCAGTTTTATAACTTTCGATCTGAGCAGACAGCACGTCATAGCGCGTCTGCAGTTTTTTCGTCGATCCGTAGTTATAATAATACGTCAATGATTCCGAATCGATCTCATATGTCATGCTGTTACTTTCCAGTTCGGAAATTGCCGCTTTGTTCTTTGTCAGATAATAATGAATCAAATTTTGCTCATTATAAAGCGTACTGAGTTGGTAAGACGAATTTTCTCTCCAATCAGAAAAGCTCGCAACCCCGGCCTCAATTTTCAGATTTACCACAGCCAAAGAAGCGTTATTATATGCTGTTTCGTAATAGGAAGCGGTATTCGTATTTTCCAGATAGCTTTCTTCCTGTTGCAGATAGGATGCATAATCGGAACCGCTGTACATTCTCGTTTCGGAGTAATGATAAATAAGCGGAGTTGCGCAGCTTAAAAGCAATGTGATGATCAATATCACATAGGTGGATTTTTTACTGAATATTTTAATCCATTCGTTTTTTATCAATGAAAACATTCCCGTCACCTTCCTTTATCGTATCTGGCTGTCGCCGTTTGAGGTTGCAGCCAAAAATTCATCTTCGAGCGAATGGACAGCGCGATTCATCGCGTATACCTTTATTCCGCGGCGCACCATCTGTGCATTGAGCTCCGCAGCCTGATCTCTGGTCAATTCAGCACGTATAGCAGATACATCAGTACTCTCGCCAAGATAGCCGTGCAGAATCTCCTGTGCGGCACTGATGTTATCCACATCAAACGTGTAGACCATCAATTCTCTTTTTGAGAAGTCTTGAATGTCCGTCAACGTTTTTGTGTCCATCAGCACACCTTTATCAATGATCCCGAAACGGTCGCACATCAACTCCATTTCAGCAAGCAGATGGCTTGACACCATTACGGCCATATGTTCTTTTTCAGCCATTTCACGCAGATTGTCTCTGAGCTCTTTAATGCCTGCCGGATCGAGTCCGTTTGTCGGTTCATCCAAGATCAGCAGTTTTGGTTTGTGCAGGAGTGCCTGCGCAACGCCGAGACGCTGTCTCATGCCGAGTGAATATTTTTTTACTTTGTCATCAATTCGGTTGTTCAGTTTCACCTGATCGATGATTTCCGCGTAACGCTCTTTCGGAATATTGCCGTACATTCTGCCGAATATCTTCAGATTTTTCCGCCCCGACATATAATCATACATTTCGGGGTTTTCGATAATTCCGCCTATTTTTTTCATCGCATTCTCGAAATCATCTTTGATACTGACCCCGTCGATCAGAATCTCACCTTCGTCAGCAGAAAGCAATCCGACAATCATTTTGATTGTTGTTGTTTTTCCCGCTCCGTTCGGACCTAGAAATCCGAAGATTTCACCTTCATTGACGGTAAAACTTAAATGGTCAATAATTTGGCTTCCGCCCAATTTTTTGCTTACGTCTTTCAGTTCCAGCACAGCACCCATTAGTTCTTCCTTTCCTATAACTGTCATTGTATTAATACAATAGTACATTACTGCATCGTCATTGTCAAGACTTTTTGTCCGACATTAAATATAACGTCATAAAACGATGCATTCCTTCAAACCTGATAAAAAAAACAGACCGTTTCCGATCTGTTTTGAAGAACTATCTTGGTATTGACAAAAATTCGTCCAACGTTTCCATACCGCTTTCATGATATTGCGTGGCCAGATCCACTCCGACATAACGGAAATGCCACGGCTCATAATAATACCCTGTTACATCTGTCAGCCCTTCCGGATAACGCAGTACAAATCCGTATTGATAACTGTTTTCCATCAACCACCGGTATTCCGCAGTATCTTTCATCGAAATCGAAAGTCCTCCGCCTGCCGATGTCCAAGTAATATCGGTCGCCCAACCTGTTTGATGCTCGCTGTAACCCGGTTTTGCCGTATCCTGCTGATCTGCGCCCAGACTTGCCACTGCACTGTTGTAAAGGGCTTCCTGCTGAGAATACGAACGGTAGTCCGATGCAAGCCACATGGTATATCCGGCTGAAGCCGCATCAGCCAACATTTGTTCCAGTGCCTTACCTGCTTGCGCTTCCATTCCGAAATACATTGCAGAAGGTCCGAAATCTGAGGACAGACCGGTGCGTGTATTGACCAAAAGAGCCAGATTGTCGCCCGAAACTGTCTGTTGCGTGACGTTGTATTCATAATTCGTATTTAAATTGCAGAAGGAAACCGCAATGCCGACAGTCAGAGGTTCCCGGTTACTGTCGTAAAGACCAATTACGTTTTCCCTCAACGGTGTTATGTTCCCTTGCGATCCGTTTTCCGCTACGCTGACATCTTCCACTTTTACCTGTGTCAGATTGCCGCTGCGGTCGAATCCGACGATAGTGACCCAGTAACGGATCGCAGAGCCTGCAATCGCCTGATCGGTCGGATTGGTTGATTCGAAAAGCACATTTTCTACAAGCGAGATATCCAATCCGTGCGCGTTTATATAGTCCGTAACGGCCGTATAATCGGGAGCGGTCGGTTGTATATTGCTTTGATTTTGATTCATGGACATGATTCCAAAGTAAACTGCCCCTGTCAGCACAAATGCAATCAATACCAGCTTCATTACCAGTTCGATTCGCTTTTTCCCTTTTTTGGCAGCTTTCTTCTTCTTTCGTTTTTCTTTTTGATCTGCACATTCGGAATTTGGATCAATATCATCCATGCGATCGGAAGCCATCACTTCCGTAAATGCTGCATCCACTTCGTTTTTTTCTTTGCTAAAAGCATCGTTTATATCGTTATCGTCTACCATATTCCATTTATCCCATCTGTCTTCATCTTGTTCCATTATATTGTTTGATCGATAAAAACACAACACTTCGGGATGATTCTGAATCAGAATCGTTGTTTCGAGGCAATCCGTCACAAAAAAACTGCCCGCAATGCGGGCAGTCAAAAGTTGAACAATTTCGATTATTTTATACTTGCGGAAGCGTTTTAAAACCGGCTTCCAACATTTCGTCGGTGATGACCACATCATCGATTTTGCCTGCAGTATATTGCATATATGCCTGCATATCGAAATATCCCGTTCCGGAAAGTCCGAATACGATGGTTTTTGCCTCGCCGCTTTCTTTGCATGCAATTGCTTCATCCATCGCAACTTTAATGGCATGCGCGGATTCCGGTGCCGGCAGTATTCCTTCGCATCGGGCAAACGTTGTTGCAGCGTCAAAGACATCCGGCTGCGTCACACTGCGTGCTTCGTCAATATATCCGTCGTGATAGAGTTTTGATACGATGGGGCTCATGCCATGATAGCGCAGTCCGCCGGCATGATTCGGAGAAGGAATAAATCCCGCACCGAGCGTGTACATTTTTGCCAAAGGCGTCATTTTACCGGTATCGCCGAAATCATAAGCATATTTGCCTCTCGTCATCGACGGGCAGGATGCGGGTTCAACCGCAACAAAATGAATCTTATTCTTACCTTGGATCTTATCTCCGACAAATGTTCCGATCAATCCGCCGAGATTCGACCCTCCGCCTGCACACCCAATCATCACATCGGGCTGAATGTCATATTTCTCAAGCGCGATTTTTGTTTCCAGACCGATCACGCTTTGATGCAGCAGCACATGATCGAGCACCGAACCAAGGACGTAGCGTTTATTGTCGCCCGTCACGGCAGCTTCCACCGCTTCACTGATCGCACAGCCAAGACTGCCTCCCGTACCGGGGTTTTCGGCCAGAATTTTCTTTCCTACCTGTGTCGTTTCCGAAGGGGAGGCCGTTACTTTTGCCCCATAGGTTTCCATCACCGCTTTACGGTACGGTTTCTGTTCGGATGAAATTTTTACCATAAATACTTCAAGCGGAATATTGAAATGTGCGCATGCCATCGAAAGAGCCGTACCCCATTGCCCCGCTCCTGTTTCTGTCGTCAAACCTTTTACGCCTTGTTTTTTTGCATAATAAGCCTGCGCAGCAGCAGAGTTCAGTTTATGGGAACCTGATGTATTCGTTCCTTCGAATTTATAGTAAATTTTCGCCGGAGTATCCAGCAGTTTTTCCAGATTGTACGCACGCATCAGCGGCGACGGACGGTAGGATTTAAAATACTCCTGCAGTTCTTCCGGAATATCGATAAACCTGTTGGTAATATCCAGTTCCTGATCGACAAGCTCTTCGCAAAACACCGGTGTCAAATCTTGCTTTGTAATCGGCTGCAAGGTACCCGGATTCAGAAAGGGCTCATGCTGTTCCTTCATGTCGGCCTTCACGTTATACCATTGTTTCGGCATCTCATCTTCGGACAAATAAATTTTGTGAGGAATTTTCGCTGTCATCATTATCTCCTTTTCGATCGATTTCTATAGTTGAACCAATAAAAAAACCCTTATCCCCTCTGTAGAAAGGGACAAGAGATTACTCCTGCGGTGCCACCCAAATTGATATTACTATCCGCTCTTTTCGCATACCATCATATGCGCTCTGTTGATAACGGGTCGAGCTCCCGTCAGCGCCTACTTCCATGTCGGTTTCGGACTGACCTCCCGAGTCCATTCGCTTTGTTTGCGGTACGCCTTCTCACCAAACGGCGCTCTCTGAATCCTTACGCAAAGTTACTTCTCTCGGTCATTGGTTTCACTATTGCATTCATATTACGATAGAATCCTGTCTGTGTCAAGTAAATTATGCGTACCGCAATTGCAATTCCAAAAACCTCACTGTCCGGTAAATCCCTTGCCGATAATTTCTGAGGAATTTTCAATTGTGATAAATGCGCACGGATCGACCTCGCGTATATAATTGCTGAGCACCATCGCCTGTCTGCGTGACACCACTGTCATAATTACCTTTTCGGGTTTGCCTGAAAAAGCACCGTATGCTGGATAAATTGTCGCTCCGCGATTGATATGTTTCATAATATACGCGAGAATTTCTTCTTCTTTATCACTGATGATTGTGACGACCTTGCGTGTTTTCAGTCCGTCAATGACAACATCCACGAGCGTCCCTTTCAAAACCAATCCCAATCCGCAGTACAGACCTGTCCGAATGCCGAAAATGAAACCGGCAAAAACAACAATAATCACATCCGATAAAAACAGTGATTTCCCGATATCAACACAGGTATAACGATTCAATATCTTCGCCAGTATATCGGTCCCTCCCGTGGACGAATTCAAATTAAAAACAATAGCGGAGCCGACGGCAGGAAGTATGATCGCGAAAGCAAGCTCCAGCATCGTATCCTGCGTAAACGGTGCATCCATCCGAAACACTGCCGAAAGCACCCAAACAAATATCGAAAGCACAATGCTTGAGTAGAGCGTGTTCCCGGCGAATTTCCGACCGAGAAAGATCAGTGCCAAAACTTCAAACAATGCATTGATCAAAAACATAAAAATCCCCAAATTTACTTTGGGGAAATAGTAGGATGCAATAATACTCAGACCCGAAACACCGCCGATGGCGAAGTGATTCGGTGCTTTAAAAAAGACCACACCGCATGCCACAAGAAACAATCCAAAATTTAATAACAAAAAACGCTGAATTTCTTTTTTCATACTGCGTGCGCCCGCCGCAATTATTTATCTGCAACCGGACAATACGCCTTTCTGCAGTCCTTGATAATCTGCCAAACCTGATTGACCGCATCGTCAAGGTCGGCATTCGTTACAGTATAATCGTAATATCTGTTTTCCGCAATTTCTACCATCGCACTCTCAAAGCGCATCCGAATCTGCGATTCGGTCTCTGTTTTTCTTTCATGCAGCCGCTTTGCCAATTCTTCGAGAGACGGAGGCATAATGAAAATCAATATTGTTTCGGGTACTGTCTGCTTCATTTGTTTCGCACCCTGCATTTCGATCTCCAAAATCACGTCATATCCATGGTTTCGCATTTCTTCCACGGATGCTTTGAGTGTGCCGTAACTGTTCCCGTATACATGAGCATACTCATAAAATTCGTTTGCCTGAATTTTTCTGTCAAATTCTTCTTTATCTAAAAAATGATACGAAATGCCGTCGGTTTCGCCGGCGCGAGGTGCTCGTGTCGTTGCCGAAACGGAAAGCCTGATTTGTTGATCCAGATTGACCACCCGTTTGCAGATCGTACTTTTTCCGCTCCCCGAGGGACCGGACACGACGAATAAATTACCTTTCATGAATACTCCCGGATTATTCTATATTTTGAATCTGCTCGCGCATTTTTTCCAATTCGCTTTTGATATCAACAACGATCGTGCTGATTTCAAAACTGTTTGATTTTGACGCGATCGTGTTTGCTTCTCTGTTGATCTCCTGAAAAAGGAAATCGAGTTTCCTTCCGACAGGTTCTTTCAGACGGATAATTTTTCGGAAATTTGCAAGATGACTCTTCAGCCGAACCAGCTCTTCCGTAATGTTGCATCGTTCCGCATATACCGCCATTTCCGTCGCCAAGCGCTGTTCGTCAATCAGTCCGCCGGTATAGCTTTCCACATTTTTGCATAACTGTATATAGTAGGCTTTGGGAATCTCTTCCGATTTCGCTTCAATCTGCATACAGGATGACTCCACCAAATCGCATCGGGAAATAAAATCGTCTTTCAGCTGTTCGCCTTCTTCCGTTCGGCTTGTATCCAGCATACAGAGCGCCTCATCGAATACGCATTTCATTTTTTCCCATACCCCATTGACATCAACCGATTCGTCCTCAGCGGTAACCACATCCGGAAATCGTGCCACAGACATAATACTCACATCATCGGCAATCAACGGAAAATCCATACGGATCAGATTGAGTATTTCCATATATCGTTTCGCCACGTCCGAATCATACTTAACAGCTGCGCCTTCGGCACGAAATGTTCTCACTTTCACACCGATTTCTACTCTGCCTCTGTTTACCGTGTCACTGACGTATTTTCGGATCATATCCTCCAATACCGCGTATTTGCGGGAAATTCTGATATTAAAATCCTTGTATCTGTGATTGATTGTTTTGATTTCTACCGATATCTGCAACTCTTCATCTGCATATTCCGCCATACCAAACCCGGTCATACTTTTCATAAACGATACTCCTTCTGCACTAAAGCGATTATAGCATATTTGCGAAGCCGATTTGACAAAAGAGACAATATTTTCTTCTAATTCCGTGCAAATATGATATAATATTGACAAAGTCCGTATTTTGAATGCGCAATATATCTCAGAGGTTTTAAATGAGTATCGAATATGAAAAAAACAACAAAGAACGAATTCCCTACGAACATTATAAAAACATTTTTTCCGAACTGATCCCGCATGAAGCAATGCTTCGATGCAATCTGCCTTATGACGAAGATACCCATGAATTTTCTTTCCGTCTGATGGGCGAAGATTATACGATCAAATATCCGGGTGCGGAAATCCGGCACATCGACGGTACCGAAGTAACAGCTTATAACATGAAAATTCTTATTCTTCGCTATCTGAATGACGGACGTTACTGCAAACCGACCGGAAAACTGCTGACATACCGAGATATCCCTTGGGGTGAAGTATACTACCCGAATTTTCAGGGGCGATGTATCCTGCGCTTAAGCTATACATTCGGCACCAGGCTTGATCAATTCGATGCCGCCATGGAAAAAATCGGCGGACAGAAGATTACGATGGGTGACAGCGGTTACAAGTTCGAATTCATGAACGATCTTCATATGTACTTTATCCTATGGGCAGGCGATGAGGATTTTCCTCCGTCCGCACAGATTTTATTTGATGATAATTTTCCGCTGGCATTCACCGCAGAAGATATTGCTGTGGTCGGAGATGTTTCCATCGGGAAACTGAAAGAAATCGCATCCTCACTTTAAGCACTCTCGAAGCCGAACGGATCGTTCGGCTTTTTCGCTCTTGCGAGACATCTGCCCCAGTAGCCTGATATTGCAGAAAACCTTGATTTTTCAATACTCTTATGATATGATGGCGTTACATTTTGGTGACAACCGGAGAAGTCATGATCAGCATTAAGTATTATTTTTTGGAACGAAAACGTTTTTTTCTGTTGCTCGGGACTGCAATCATTGCAATCGGACTGACTGCAGCTTTTTTTGCGCTGACAAAAAAAACCGTTACCGTCAGCGACGGTTCACAACAGATCAGCGTAACCGTGTTCGGATTTGCAACCGTATCCAACGCGATGGCAAAATCCGGAATTGTTCTGGATCCTTACGATCAGCTGAATATGTCTTTGGATACCATGCTCAAACAGAATGACAATGTCGCGATCACATACGATACGCTCTCCGCAACTGCGGAACTGTTGGCACAACAGCAGCAGCAAACACTCGAAACCGGTTCTGCCGTCGCTTCAACTGCGATAGCGGCGTCTGTCCAGCCGACTTCGACGGCAAATGATTCAGCGACTGATATCCCATCCAATTCTGTTCAGACTTCTGCAGGAGCGTTGATTTACACGCAAATATTGGATGTAACTGCGACTGCATATGATCCAAGCAGTTGCTACCCCTATGCGGGAACGACGACGGCAAGCGGCACCTCTCCGATGGAATATCGTACCATTGCAGCATGGAAAGGACTACCTTTCGGAACACGGGTATATATTCCGTATTTCGATTCTGCCCCAAACCATGGCATTTTTATTGTTGAGGACCGCGGAGGCGCAATCACCGAAAATAAGATCGATATATTCTATGATAACCATCAAGAAGCGCTCCAGTTCGGCAGACGCACACTTCAACTGTACGTTCTGCAATAACCTGTGATTTACAGGATTGCGCGCGCATTCAAAACTAGCAATTCTTCACAGCGAAAAACAATTGCTTGCTCAGAATATTTATGATATAGTACAGAAAGACAGAATTTTTTGGAGGTGAGTCTGATGGCATATAAAATTTCTGATTCTTGTGTAGCATGCGGAACATGTATTTCCGAATGCCCGGTTGAAGCAATCAGCGAAGGCGCAATCTATGTGATCGACGCTGCAAAATGCACAGACTGCGGCTCATGCGCAAGCGTTTGCCCGGTTGAAGCAATTGCTGCCGAATAACGAAAAGTATCCCTTTCTTCTTGCGGAAGAAAGGGATTTTTCTTTTTCACGGGCATGATTCAAGTAAAATTTAATTGCACAACATTTTAAATTATGTTATATTCAATCTATAAATTTTACGAAAAGGCGGAACAAAATGGCTTATGTAATAACCGAATCGTGTGTCTCGTGCGGAGCATGTACATCCGAATGCCCCGTTGAGGCAATCAGTGAAGGACAAGGTATTTTTGTGATTGATGCTGAATTATGTATCAGTTGCGGCGCATGCGCCGGTGTGTGTCCCGTTGAAGCTCCGGTTGAAGAATAAACTCGGATTCACGCTCTTCTGTTTGCAGAAGAGCATTTTTTTATTATAATAAGCATATGAATGAAAAATGCTCAGCCGAATTGTATGATTCGCAAGACTATCGCTTGGACGATCTCCAGTGCGGATTTCTGCTTTGTCAGAAAAAATCGGACTTCTGTTTTGGCACCGATGCTGTTCTTCTTGCTGATTTTGCCTCAAAACAAATTAAGAAATCAGCAAAAACAATCGATTTATGCTGCGGCAACGGAGTCGTTCCGATTTTGTTGCATGCCAGAAGAGCGGATCTCAGTATTGATGGGGTTGAAATCAATGCAGAAAGCTGTCGTCTGGCAGAGCACAATATTATTCTCAATAGCTTACAGGGACAGATTCGGTTGATTCATTCCGATTTATGCACGCTTCCAAAATCTATGTATGCCTCATACGATGCGGTTACTGTTAATCCACCCTATATTCCTGTCGGAAAAGGACTGCTCTCTCCGCAGCAGCAGCTCAACGGCGCAAGACATGAAATACATGCAACACTGAATGATATTATCCGAATATCTTCCTTATTGCTAAAGGAAAAAGGATGCCTGTGTATGGTACACCGCACGAACCGAACCGCGGAAATCTTTCATACACTGCGTGAAGCTGATCTGGAGCCGAAATCGTTGCAGTTCGTTCATAAGAACAGCGCATCGAAATCAAATTTGATGTTAATCTGCGCGGTCAAACACTCTGGCAGCTGGCTTGATGTACTGCCGCCGCTCATCTTATATGAGAAGGACGGCACCTATACCGATGAACTGAATGCAATTTATTCCAGGAAAGAATACAATGAAACCGATTCAAATAAAGAATGATCTTCATATCCCGCTTCCGGATTATTTTGATCTGGATCAGATTTTCAATTGCGGACAAAATTTTCGTTTTGATCAAAAACGTGACGGCAGTTATTGCGGAGTCGCTCTCGGTCAAACATTGCATCTGAAACAGCAGGATAACACCTTGATCTTATACGATACTGATGAAAAAACGTACGAAGAAATTTGGATGACGTATTTCGCTTTGGATGTCGATTATGGTATGATCCGCAAACAACTCGATACCGATCTTCCGATACACCGCGCACTTGCTTACGGTTACGGCATAAGAATTCTGAAACAGGACTTATGGGAAATGATCGTCACATTTCTGATTTCCCAAAATAACAATATCCCGCGCATCAAAAAGATTGTAACTGCCTTGTGCATCACTTTCGGATCTCCTGCTGTAATTGAGCAAGAGATTCTGTATACATTCCCGACACCTCAGCAGCTCTCTTTCGTTACCGAAGCAGCATTGAAATCAATCGGGCTCGGGTACCGTGCCCCTTATCTGACAGACGCAGTGCGGACAGTCAGCGACGACGCTTCATTTCTGCAGCAGCTCGTTTCTCTGCCGACCTGCGAAGCCCGCGAAAAACTGATGCGCATCAAAGGGATCGGAGGAAAAGTCGCAGACTGTATTCTGCTCTTTGCCATGGCGCGCTACGAAGTTTGCCCGCATGACGTTTGGGTAAAACGTATTTTTGAGAATACGTACGGAATCACCGGGATCACCGAGAAAAAAGGGTATGCCCTTGCAGAAGACAAATGGGGCAGATATGCAGGAATCGCGCAGCAGTTTTTGTTCCATTATGAACGCCATCACACGCATACAAACGGCTGAATAAGCCGGAAGGAGCTGCCTATGAAAACTGCAGCAATTATCGCAGAATACAATCCGTTTCATAACGGTCATGCGTATCAGATTTCCGAACTCAAAAACCGCCATGGCGTCACGCATGTAATCGCTGTTATGAACGGGTCATTTATGCAGCGCGGAGAACCCGCCCTCTTTGATAAAACAGTACGTTGTGAAAATGCACTGCAGTGCGGTGCTGATTTGGTTTTGGAACTTCCGTACGTGTACGGCGCACAAACCGCAGAAATATTCGCGCACGGAGGCGTCGGCGTCGCCGTGCGCGCAGGCGCAGACATTCTGAGTTTCGGCTGTGAAGAGACTGATGTTTCGCTTTTTCAGCATGCCGTGCAATTGCTGCATCATGAAAACGAAGATTATCGGTTGCTTTTAAAACGTTTCCTCGATGAAGGACAATCTTATGCGGTCAGCAGAATCAAAGCACTCGAAACAATTACGGGTGAAAACTTGGATTTTCTGACATTGCCGAACAACATTCTTGCATTGGAATACTTGCGTGCAATCGAGAGAATGTCAGCATCCATCTCCGTTATTCCGATTCAAAGGAAACATGTGCACTACCATGAACAGGGAATCGTGGATGGCTTTGCTTCGGCATCCTATATCAGAAGTATGATATTGTCCGACAACACCGCCGCGGCACAATCCGCACTCCCTTATCCAATCTCTTCCGTCCGGGATGAATTGCATCGTGCAGACGATTATCGCTATATCATCAAATCCGCTCTGCTTGACAAACGCGGGTTGAAATCCGTAAGTGATTATGAAAACGGAATGGAAAATCGCTTTTCGGAGGCGCTTCCGCTCTTACATACGGGAGTGGAAGCATTTGTTTCCGCCGTTTCGACGAAGCGTTATGCCAAGAGCAGACTCAGACGAATGCTGTTCAACTTGATCATGAATTATACTGCAGATGATCTGGTGTTCTATCGCGATTATCTGCCCGAATATGTACGGATCTTGGGGGCCAATGAAAAAGGCAGAGAAGTAATCAATCACATCAAAGAAGAAAATAAAACAACAACAATCAGCAATCTGTCCAAGGAAATCAAGAATTTGACAGCGGAAGACCTTAAAATAGCGGAAACCGAAAGAAAAGCATATGCACTCTATCACTTGTTCGATCAAAAATACTGCGATGATTATTCATTAAAACCGGTGATTGTAAAATAATGCAGGAAGAGCATAATATGATGATTCAAGACGCTCTGCAGATGGCAAGCGCAAAGTTGAAACAATTAAGTATCGAATATCCGATCATGGAAGCACAGATTTTGCTTGCTTATGTGCTTAATGTTGACAGACTCTATCTGCATGTCCATGGAAAAGATATTCTCACGGCACAGCAACAGCAATTATATCAGCAGCTGACAGAAGCAAGATGCCGGAAAACACCGATTGCATATCTGACGCACAGCAAGGAATTTATGTCGCTGAATTTTTACGTGGATGAAGGGGTGCTGATACCGCGTCCCGATACGGAGATCCTTGCGCAGGAAGCCATACGCATCGTTTCCGGTATCGATAATCCGAGCATGCTTGATTTATGCTGCGGCAGCGGGTGTATCGGGCTGTCGGTCGCATACAATGTGCCGAAAATTCAAGCCGTGTTATCCGACATTTCCGAGGACGCATTAAATATTGCGCGCATCAATACGGATCGGCTTCATCTGAGCGGCAGAATCGAATTGGTTCAGTCTGATCTGTTTGAACGTATGGATCAAATGCAATTCCATCTTATTGTTTCGAATCCGCCTTATATTACTGATGAAGCGATGCATTCACTTTCGGAAGAAATATTAACTTATGAGCCGCAATCTGCACTCAAAGGCGGAACGGATGGCTTGCAATTTTACAAAGAAATCATCCCGCAAGCATCTCAGCATCTGAAAAACCCCGGATATTTATTATTGGAGATCGGGTACGATCAGGCAAATGCCGTACAAAAAATCATGCAAGACAACGGATATAAAGACATCCGTGTTCTGCATGATTACGCGGGGCATGATCGTGTCGTTTGCGGCAAATATTTCGCTCACAATCAGTGCTGAGGCAGACGTCTGTCAGCCAAAAATCAAATAGGCTATGAAATGCATCAGCAGATAAATGAATACGAAC
>CAYUFL010000021.1:0-32774 GCA_964444065.1 uncultured Lachnospiraceae bacterium | reverse complement strand
ACGTCGCACGTTTCTTTATGGATTTTATTGTGGATGAATCATGCGGGAAATGCCCGACCTGCCGAATCGGCACCAAACGCATGCTGGAGATACTGGAACGCATCTGTGAAGGCAAAGGCGAAATGGAAGATATTGCTAAACTGGAAGAACTTGCCGAAACACTCAAGGCCGGTGCACTGTGCGGTCTCGGTCAAACGGCGCCGAATCCCGTGCTTTCTACACTGAAGTACTTCAAGGATGAATATATTGCACATATCGTTGACAAGAAATGTCCTGCCGGCGTATGCAAGAATTTGCTTTCGTTTGAAATCAATGCCGAAAAATGTATCGGGTGCAGCGCCTGCTCGAAAAAATGTCCGGTCGGAGCAATCAGCGGAGAAGTCAAAAAACCGTTTGTCATCGATAAAGAAAAATGCATCAAATGCGGCGTATGCCAAAGCACTTGCCGTTTCGGTGCAATAGAGAAGAAGTAGGAGGCACTGCAGGTGGAAAACATGATTCAATTAAAAATTGACGATATAGCCGTGTCGGTGCCGGAAGGCACAACCGTATTGGAAGCGGCAAAACTTTTGAATATCAATATTCCGACATTATGTTATCTCAAAGACATCAATGAAATCGGTGCATGCAGAATGTGTCTGGTGGAAATCAAAGGCGCAAGAGCGCTTCAGGCGAGCTGTGTGTATCCGGTAGCGGAAGGAATTGAAGTATATACCAATTCTCCTTCGGTTCGAAAAACAAGAAAAGCGAATTTGGAACTGATTCTCTCTGACCACAAACGTGAATGCACAACTTGTGTCCGAAGCGAAAATTGCGAGTTGCAGTCATTATCCAAAGATCTCGGTATCAAAGATGTCCGATTTGAAGGGGCACATTCGGCAGACGGAATCGAAGAAATCGGCAGTTGTATTGTGCGTGATGAAAGTAAATGCATTTATTGCAAACGCTGTATCGCGGTATGCAACGAAGTCCAGGGTATCGGCGCACTCGGCGCTGTCGGGCGCGGATTCACTGCCAAAGCGCAGCCTGTTTTCGGTATGGCTCTGGATGATGTAAACTGCATCAAATGCGGGCAGTGTATTATCAACTGCCCGGTCGGTGCGCTGAGCGAAAAACCAAGCATCGATGAAGCATGGGCATACATTAATGATTCCGATATTCACGCGGTAGCGATTATCGCTCCTGCCGTCAGAGCGGCAATCGGCGAATCGTTCGGCAATCCGATCGGAACCGATACCACAGGAAAGATGGTTACAGCAGCAAAACGCCTCGGATTTGACAAAGTGTTTGATGTCAACTTCGCTGCAGACGTTACGATTCTTGAAGAAGGAACGGAACTGATCAACCGTATTAAAAACAATGGATCGCTTCCGCTCATCACAAGCTGCTCTCCGGGATGGATCAATTATTGTGAGAAGTTCTATCCTGATCAGCTCAGTCATCTTTCAAGCTGCAAATCACCGCAGAATATGAACGGAGCTTTGCTTAAATCCCATTATGCGCAGATCAATGGGATTGATCCGAAAAAAATCAAAGTTATCAGTGTGATGCCGTGTACAGCGAAGAAAAGCGAAAACATTCGCGAACAGCTGAGTGTGGACGGTCTGCAGGATGTAGATGTTGTCATTACCACGAGAGAATTCGCTGACATGATCAAACAGGCAGGGATCGAATACAATCGACTCGGTGAAGGTGATTTTGACGAATTCTACGGCGATGGGACGGGCGCAGCGGTGATCTTCGGTGCAACCGGCGGTGTGATGGAAGCGGCGCTCAGAACGGCACTGGAACTTATTACAGGAAAAGAAAGCGAAAAAGTGGATTATCCGGAAGTGCGCGGCATTGAAGGAATCAAAGAATTTTCTGTCAAAGCGGGCGATCTGACTCTCAAGGCTGCGGTCGTTTCAGGCGGAGCAAATATTAAGAAAATGATGGACAGGATTGCGGCGGGAGAAGCGGATTATCAGTTCGTCGAAATGATGGCATGCCCGGGCGGGTGTGTCAATGGCGGCGGACAGCCAATTGTATCCTCCGGTGTCAAGAGTGAGCTGGACGTGCGCACGGAGCGTGCGAAAGTACTCTATGACAGAGATAAAAATGTTGCGAAGTGGAGAAAGTCTCACGAAAATCCGAGTGTACAGAAGCTTTATAAAGACTTCCTCGGTGAACCGAACGGACACCTTTCGCACAAGCTGTTGCACACTCATTATTCCGCTCAGGTGAAGTACAATAAATAATTTCTGAAACCCATAAATACCTTTTATAAGGACAGAACAATTTGCCGTGTTCTGTCCTTTTTTGTGTCACAAAAAAACCGATGTCCGGTATGGAACATCGGTTGTGCGCGTATTCTTGTTTTGTAACAGTTACTTTCTTAATTTATCGTACAATGCCCGTTTGTTGGTGTTCAGGCGCTTTGCGAGAAGTTTCAACGCATCATTCGGATTACTCCCTGAATCGATTAATTCTTGATACTGTTCTTTCAGTTCGTCCTCACTCAATTCAGATGGAGCCGACTGCTCTTTGACAGTATCGGCTTTGTCAAACACCAGAACATATTCGCCTCTGATCTCTTCGCCAAGTGCAGAAATGATTTCTTCCGCCGTTCCCCGAAACGTATGTTCAAATATTTTGCTGATTTCTTTGGACAGAGAAAGTTGTTGCAACGGTAGCAGCTTTGTTATTTCCCACAGGATATCTTTCAGGTCATGCGGAGCAATATAAATGATAACAGGATAGGGACAGCGGGCAATACTGCTCAGTTCTTCTTTACGTTTGCTTTTCTTTTTCTGTAGAAAACCGTAAAAGAAAAACCGTTGCGTATCAAATCCAGAGTAAATCAATGCAGGCAGTAAAGCATTTGCTCCCGGAATTACTTCAAAACATAGATGATACTCAATCAGTTTTTTGATCAGAATATGACCGGGATCAGAAATCAGCGGTGTCCCTGCATCAGAAATCAATGCAGCGGTTTCTCCGTGTGTAAGCCGATCCAAAATCGTCTCAACGCTTGAAAATTCGTTAAACTTGTGATAACTGATCAACGGCTTTTTGATTTCGAAATGGTTGAGCAGTTTTATAGACCTTCGTGTATCTTCGCAGAGAATAAAATCGACATTTTTCAATGTATTCAGCGCTCGAAATGAAATGTCTTCCAGATTTCCGATTGGGGTCGATACAATGAAAAGACAGCTTTTACTTTCCATTGAAGTATTGTTCGGTTACGATGGTTTGTTCTCTGTCAGGACCAACCGAGATCATCCCAATCGAAACACCGCATAACGCTTCGATGCGACGGATATATTGTTTTGCAGGTGTGCATAACGCATCAAATGATTTCGCCTGCGTGATATCGTCATCCCATCCTTCGAACTCTTCATAAATTGGGATGCATTGTTCGAGGACGTCAAGCTCCGGCGGAAAATCTTCAATGATTTCGCCGTTGCAATTGTACCCTACGCAAATTTTGATCGTTTTTAATCCGGTTAACGTATCGAGTTTTGTCAAGGCGATACTGGTCAATCCGTTGATCCTTGCGGAATATTTCAAGATCACCATATCCAGCCAACCGCATCTGCGCGGTCTTCCTGTGGTTGTGCCGAACTCAAATCCTTTTTCGCGGAGAAAGTTACCTGTTTCATCGTTAAGCTCCGTCGGAAACGGACCTTTTCCGACACGTGTTGTGTATGCTTTTGTGATACCGAGTACTTCATTGATTGCCGTCGGACCGACCCCTGCGCCGATGCATACACCTGCGGAAGTAGGATGTGAGGATGTAACAAACGGGTAGGTACCAAAATCGATATCGAGAAGTGTTCCTTGAGCGCCTTCAAACAATACTTTTTTTCCGGTTTTTATATATCGATCAATGACGACGGATGCGTCCGTGACATGCGGGCGGATGATTTCCGCAACCTTACAATATTCATCATAAATCTGGTCGAAATCCAAGGGCGCAAGGTCATGAATTTCTTTCAGTTCCATATTGATCGTCTTGAGATTCGTTGCTAACTTTTCCGCGAAGACATCTTTATTCATAAGATCACAAATACGAATGCCGATTCGTTTTGTCTTGTCTGTGTAGCAAGGGCCGACACCTCGTTTTGTTGTGCCTATTTCTTTATCACCAAGAGCCTTTTCATTCAACTCATCCATGAGTTTGTGATAGGGCATGATTAAATGTGTGCGTTTATCAATCAGCAGATGCTCAAAATGCAATCCCTGAGATTGTAGTATCATCATTTCTTCTGCCAGCCAAGTCGGATCAAGCGCAACTCCCGTGCCGATGATTGAGGGCTTGTTCTGAACAACTCCCGACGGAATCAAATGCAGTTTGTAGGTCGTTCCATTCGCAATCACGGTATGTCCGGCATTGTTTCCGCCCTGATAGCGCACAACAACGTCTGCTTTGTTCGTTAGGTAGTCGGTTATTTTGCCTTTTCCTTCGTCGCCCCATTGAGCGCCAATGATCACTAAACTCGTCATTTTGACCTCCGAATTTTGCTGTTTTTCCGCTTAGTATTGTAACATAATCTGTATATTTTTGATACGTTATTGCATATTTATTAGAAATTTGTTAATCGTTGACAAACGGGTCGGTTCTTATTGTCATTAGTTGATGTATATGATATACTGTGGTCATAGGAGGATTTGTTATGTCACCGCGCATTCAAAGATGTTTTTCGCCGATTGCATTGTATCATGTTTTAATCAACGGAAACAACAACGAAGATATCTTTATCGATGAACTGGACAAACAATCGATGGTTGATATTTTGTTTGAAAAAAGTGTAAACGATGCGTATGAATCCTATGCCTACTGTATTTTGGACAACCGGGCAAATCTGTTAATCCGACCGAATAGAAGCACTTTATCCGAAGCAATGAAAAAAATCAATATGGCATATGCCGCGTATTTCAATAAAAAATATGCGCGAAGCGGACATGTGTTTCAGGATCGCTTTAAAAGTACGCCGATTTTATGCAGTACGGATATTGTACCGGTTATCGGATATATACATTTTAATCCGGTATTGGAAGGATTGTGCGAAAAACCATCTGAATATGAATTCTCATCTTTTCGGTTTTATGCCTGCGAACAAGAACGCCCGACGATCATCCGCAATTTTGTCAGGTCTTTCAATATGATACCTGAAGCAATCGCGAAATATTCATTCTCAACGATCAGTGAGAATTTCTATTACGATGATTGTTTTGCGAATATGCAACAGATTGCGTTGCGGCTCATCGAACGTTTTCTACAGACCAATCACGTTACGCTGAATCAGATCTGCATCAGAGAGAATATCGAAATGCGAGCAGAATTGATTGCCTTAATCAGGAAAAATACAGGGTTTTCGATCCGAAAGATTTCCGAGTTGTTGGATATTAACAGAGGGGAAGTTTATCGGATTATCAATCGATTGGAGGACTGAATTATGCTTTGCCAAAATTGCAACGAAAAAGAAGCTACCGTGCAGTTGACGAAAATTGTCAATGGAGAAAAAACGGAATTGCATTTATGCGAAGAATGCGCCAGCAAGGAAGCATTCAATCTGTATCAGGCTGATTTTGCGAAATTTCTAAGCGGATTTATGAATATAGAAGAAAAAGCGGAACCCGACGAAGATGTTGAGGATGCGGTTCGATGCCCCAATTGCGGTCTGGATATCGCGGAAATCAAGAAGAGCGGCAAAATGGGATGCGATACCTGCTATGAAACATTCGCCGAGCAGGTGGAACCGCTGATCAAGCGCATACACGGCAGAACCGTGCATGCCGGCAAAATAGCAAAAAATGCAAACAGTGAATTGAAAATGAAACGTGAAATCACCGAAATGCAAAAAAACCTTTCGGAAGCGATTGAAAACGAAAATTACGAGCTTGCGGCGGAATACCGGGATATTATCAGACTCATGAAAGAGGAAGAAGATTCAAAATTGTAGATAATTACGGAGAATATTATGACAGAGAAAAAACTTTTCACGAACGATATTGCAATTACGACAAGAGTTCGTTTGGCTCGAAATCTGATCGGAATACCGTTTCCGGGCAATATGAACGAAGAAGTCGCCCTAACAGTCAATCAAAAAGTGCGGGAATCATTGCAAAATCCGGCTTTGGATTTTTATCGCTTCCGATATATCGACATGGAAGAGGTTACCGAACTGCAACGAATGTCATTTGTTGAGCGTCACTTGATCAGCCCTGATTTGGGGAAACATTTACATTCCGGTGTATTGATCAGCGAAGACGAAACAGTTTCGATCATGATAAATGAGGAAGACCATTTGCGCATCCAATGTATTGTGCAGGGGTTTGCGCTCAGCGATGCTTATACGACAGCGGATAAAATAGACGATATGGTGCAGGAAAAAATCGATTATGCGTTTAGCGACAAGTACGGTTATCTCACCAGTTGTCCGACAAACGTGGGTACCGCAATGCGTGCCGGTGTTATGTTGCATATTCCGGCAATTGTCTTAAAATCGGAACTGAATCTCGTTGTTACGATGGCAAATAAATATGGGTTGACAATCAGAGGTATTTATGGTGAAGGCAGCTCAGCGCTTGGAGATCTGTTTCAGATATCAAACCAGAATTCCTTGGGACTTAGCGAAGATGAAGTGATTCGAAACCTGCATGCCGTAACCAAAGAAATCATCAAAATGGAACGTGTCGAACGCAATGAGATGTTGATTCAACGCGAAGACGAGACCAAGGATAAAGTGTTTCGCGCATTTGGTCTTTTGACGAATGCACATATGATTTCTACGCGGGAAGCGATGAAACTCCTTTCCATCGTGCGAATGGGGATTGATCTGAACATCATTGACGGGATTCCGGCGGACACACTGAACCGGCTGATGATCAACATTCAACCCGCAACACTGTCTTTGCTGTATCGCATTGAGCCGGACGAGAAGACAAGAGATATTTTTCGTTCGGATTATATTCACGGAATTTTAAGTAATCAGAAATAAGAGGAGGGCTGTACCATGGCAGGATTTGAAAGATACACACCAAAGGCACAGGATATTATGTTTAATCTGACGCAGACCGAGGCGAAAGAGCTTGGTCATAACTTTATCGGAACGGAGCATTTGTTACTGTCAATTTTGCTCCATGGTGAAAATATTGCTGCAATGTCATTGGCTGCTTTGGGTGTGACATATGAAAATGTCAAAGACGAAATAATTGAAGTCGTGAATCGCTATACCCCGATTGAAGGAGATTACAGGCTTCCGTACAGCGTGCGAATGAAAAGTGTGGCAGAATTTGCAGTACTCGAAGCAAATTTAATGTCTCAGAAATACATCGGACCGGAGCATTTGCTCTTGGGTATGTTGAAGGAGGGAGACGGGGTTGCAGCGAAAGTGTTGAATAAGTACGGTCTGACTTATGAATACGCCAAAACGATGATCGGGAATATTTTAAGCAAAAATCCGTCATCCGAAGAAGTGCAGACCGAAAAAATAAGCGAAGCAAAAGCTTCCGACAGCAAAGCGAGAATGCTCGATAAATACGGGAAGGATCTTACGCAGCTTGCGAAAGAAAACAATTTGGATCCGGTGGTCGGAAGAGACAAAGAAATTGAGCGTGTGATTCAAATACTTTCACGCCGAACCAAAAACAATCCTGTTTTGATCGGCGAGCCGGGAGTCGGAAAAACCGCTATTGCCGAAGGTTTGGCGCAGCGCATCATCGAAGGAAGTGTTCCGGAAACGATCAAACACAAAAAAGTAATCTCTTTGGATTTGTCCGGAATGATTGCAGGGACGAAATACCGAGGTGAGTTCGAGGAACGTCTCAAAGACACCGTGGACGAAATAAAACAACGCAAAGATGTGATTCTTTTCATTGATGAACTGCATACCATTATCGGAGCCGGTGCTGCCGAAGGTGCAATGGATGCGGCAAACATCCTTAAGCCTTCTCTTGCACGGGGTGAAATACAGGCTATCGGTGCGACGACAATCGATGAATACCGAAAACATATTGAAAAGGATGCTGCCTTGGAACGGAGATTTCAACCGGTAAAGGTGGAAGAACCCACAAAGGAAGAAGCTGTCCAAATACTGATGGGATTAAGAGATCGATATGAAGCGCATCATAAGCTGGAAATCACGGATGATGCGATTGTCGCCGCCGTTGAATTATCGGATCGTTATTTATCTGACCGATTTCTGCCTGATAAAGCAATCGATCTGATGGATGAAGCCGCTTCGAAAGTCAGAATGGGTATGTTGACTGCACCGCAGGAAGTGAATGATCTGGAAAAAGAGATTGATAATCTGGAAAAAGAAAAAGTAGAATTGATTAAAATGCAGGACTATGAAAAAGCGGCGGAAGTTCGTGATAAACAGAAAGAAACCAGAGAAAAGCTTGCGGAGATCAAGACCGAGTGGAATAAGAAAAATGACGGTGCGCAGTCTACAAAAGTAACGGAAAACGAAATAGCGATGATCCTTGCAAGTTGGACAAATATTCCGGTGCAGAAATTGAAGCAAGAAGAAAGCGATAAGCTGTTGAAGTTGGAAGAGATTCTGCACGCGAGAGTAATCGGGCAGGACGAAGCCGTTACGGCAGTATCCAAAGCAGTCAGACGATCCCGCGTCGGATTAAAGGATCCGAATCGACCCATTGGTTCCTTTATTTTCCTCGGCCCGACAGGTGTCGGAAAAACCGAATTGTGCAAAGCGTTGGCAGAAGCTGTCTTTGGACAGGAAGATGCGATCATTCGATTTGATATGTCCGAATATATGGAGAAATTCACTGTTGCAAGGCTCATCGGAGCACCTCCCGGATATGTCGGTTATGATGAAGGCGGACAGTTGACAGAAAAAGTTCGCAGAAAACCTTACAGTGTGATTCTTTTCGATGAAATCGAAAAAGCACACCCGGATATCTTTAATATTCTGCTGCAAATATTGGATGACGGACGTATCACGGACGGACAGGGCAGAACGGTTGATTTTAAAAATACAATCGTGATCATGACATCCAATGTCGGCGCAAGTCTGATTAAAAAACACGGTACGCTCGGTTTCAACAGCACCGAAACCAGCGAAAACGAATATGAAAAAATGAAAGATACTGTGATGGAAGATCTCCGCAGAACTTTTAAACCGGAATTTCTGAACAGGCTGGATGAAATTATTGTCTTTCATCAATTACTGGACAAGCATATCTCCCAAATTATTGAGGTATTGTTAGCTCAGTTTGCAAAACGTGCACTTTCTTTGAATATCGACTTATCTTTCACTGACGCACTCAAAGAACATATCGCCAAAACCGGAACGAACCTTGAGTACGGAGCCCGCCCGCTGAAACGGACGATACAAAAGGAGATTGAAGATAACCTGAGCGAGGAAATGCTGAAAGGCTTGGTTTCTCCCGGCGACAGTGTGATCGTGGATGCGATTGAAGGAATTGTCTCTTTTAAAAAACCTGAGTAACGGGAAAGATGATAACGTTTCGCGCAAAATACAGCATTGATTTTGTCCTTGACAATTGTATTTGTGTTTTGTATAATGCAGACAAGAGAACATTTAGGTGCCTTGTAAAAGGAGAATAGGGAATCGGGTGAGAATCCCGAACGGACCCACCACTGTAATGCGGAGAAAATGCAAATGCCACTGGTAACGGGAAGGCGCATTTTTGAGGAAGCTGAGTCAGGAGACCTGCCATACATTGAAGCAATAAGTAACGGTAACGCTTATGGATTTATTCCATAAGCGTTTTTTTATTCACAAGAAGAAAGAGGTAGAAAATGGAATTAAAACAACAAGTCAAACAGTACATGGACGGAATCAGAGAGATCGATCAAAAGGCAGTCGAGGATGCGACTGCATATAATGCATCGTTGCTGAAAATTCCAATGAGCCTGGGACGTATGGAAGAGATTGCTATCCAACTGGCAGGGATTACGGGGAACGTAAAAAATGATATGAAGAAGAAATGTGTCATTATTATGAGTGCGGATAACGGGATTACAGCGAAAGGGGTTTCATCCGCACCCAAAGAAGTTACGGTATCAATGACCGAATGCTTTACGAAGTATGTAACGGGTGTGGGCGTATTTTCCAGAGCATCCCAGTCGGACCTTTTTGTTTATGATATCGGGATCGACGGAGATATCCATGATCCGAAAGTAATCAATAAAAAGATTAAACGCGGAACAGCGGACTTTTCCGAAGGTTCGGCTATGACATACGAGGAAGCGCTTCAGGCAATTCTCGTCGGCATCGAGGCTGTCAAAGACGCTGTTAATCAGGGGTATCAGGTTATTGGTACAGGAGAAATGGGAATCGGGAACACCTCCAGTTCCACTGCGGTGATCTGTGCACTGACAGGAACCCCACTTAGCCGTGCAGTAGGTCGGGGTGCGGGATTGACTGATGAAGCATATCAGAACAAAGTTGACCTGTTGGAAATGGCAATTCGCATCAATCAGCCGGATAAAAACGATCCGATTGATGTTCTTGCAAAAGTTGGCGGGCTGGATATCGCAGGGTTGGTTGGTGTGTATCTCGGGGCGGCGTATTTCCGTGTCCCCGTCGTTATTGATGGTTACATCAGTTCTGTAGCCGCTTATGTTGCATTTTTGCTCAACAACAAGACAAAGCAGTATATGATAGAATCGCATGTGACGGAAGAAATAGGCTATCAGATCATAAAAATGGAAATGGATCTGAAACCGATGTTCTATATGAATATGCGTCTTGGAGAAGGCAGCGGATGTCCGTTCGCGTTTTTTGCGATTGACTGTGCCAACTCGATGATGAATCATATGTACACGTTCGATCAGGGGATGTGCAGTACCGAATATGTCGAAAAAATCGATGATCTGAAGTTTTAATACTGTCAATCGATCGCATACGTGCAATCTGTTTGACTGTTGTAGGGAGCTGTGATAAAATATAGTCCAAAGTGGTCTCCTAATGAATACTATATCCTATTCTAACCACTTTACTGTTCGGAAAGTGTCTCGTATGAGACACTTTTATATTAAAAAAAAGAGCTGCGATATTGCAGCTCTTTTGCTTTGTAAAATTAATTGACGAGCGTTACTTTTACATTGGTTACAGGAAGAGCGGCAGCTGTAGCAGCTCCTTTGTCTGTAACGATAGCCGTTGAAATTCCATTTGTATCATTTGCCAGAGCAGCAAAGATTTTGTCGTAATCTGCCTGTGTGAATGTTGTGAATTTTGAAGAACTCATCGGCAGACCGACGCCGTCTACATCTGCACCAAGACTGACAGACGTGCCACCCGGGAATTTATCATTGTAATAATCTTTCAGCGCTGAATAAACAGATGCGCTTAAGCCCTTCGTGGCGGATGTGATTACGCTTGTGGATTGACTGGATTGATCGACGTCTACGCCGATCACTTTGCCGCTGTTGGCTTCGGCAGCTGCCATGATGGAGTTACCGATACCGCCGCCGCAAGCAAAGATTACTTGTGTTCCGGATGTAAACCAGCTTGCTGCAGTAGCTTGAATTTCAGGAGAAGCGGTGAAGGTTCCGGTGTAATTGTATTTAATTTGAACATCTTTAATACCAAGCTCTTTCGCTGCATAGTCAGCGCCCTGAACAAATCCGTATCCGAAACGAATAACTGCAGGAACAGCCATACCACCCATAAATCCGAGCTTTGTGTAGCCGTCTTTTACAGCTGCATAGCCAGCGAGGAAGCCCGCTTGCTGTTCTTTGTAGAAAATGGAATATGTGTTAGTCGCTACAGTGAAATCCGGTGCGCTTCCGTCTAATGTAGCCATTGTCGTGTAGTCGGTTACATTATGCGGTGAACCGTCCAGAATGACAAAATTTACTTCAGGAAACTTTGTCTGCGCTTGCCATACCGCATTTTCAAACAGATAACCAGGACAAACAACTACTTTTGCTCCGCCGTCTACAGCCAAAGTAATGGCATCAAGATATGCGGAGGTCGATTTTTCGCTCGGTTCATAGTATTTGTAGCTGATTTTGTTGTCTTCTGCATAGGCTTTCAGACCTTCATAGGCTCCTTGGTTAAATGATTGGTCGTCAATATGACCGACATCGGTAACCAGAGCCAGTTCGTAGCCTTTTGAACTGCCATTACATCCCGCAAACGAAAATACGAGCGCAACGGCAATCAGTACAGTAAGTAGTTTTTTCATTTTTCCCTCCTAGAGAATGGAATAAATTAAATTGATTTATAACCATATGTTAATTTTAAACTAAACCAAGGTAAATATCAAGTAATTTTAGCCGACGATATTGAAAATGCAAAATAAAATAAAAGGTCAGCCAATTTGGATCGGCTGACCTTTTTTGCTGATTATTAACGGTTGAATTCAATGGTTTGACCCGGTCTTGTCAGGAACTCTGTCGGCGGAAGCTCTTCCTGATATTTTTTATACACTTTCATTGTATTGTGCAGCCAGTTCATTTTGTCAAATTTCTTATTAGGCAAATGCGTTACAATCACGCGCTGAGGATTAATCTGTTTGATGATTTTTCGCCCAGCGGATAAACCAATAAAAGGAAAAGGTACAATCAGAACATCCACATGCTTTTCATAAATCATTGTTGATTCGAAATTACTGACAGATGCCTGAGCATCACCGACGTGGAGAAATACTTTGTTTTTGATCTCAAACAAATATGCATAATTCTCAACACCCTGATATGTTTCACCGTCATGTTTGAGATGGAAAATCTCAAAAGGAATATCATGAAGGTTCATTTGCATGGATTTATTGAGCGGAATAGAGACGGCACGGATTTGACTTGCCAACAGCGGGTTATAATTCGGTGCCGCAGAAAGCATAGTAAGAACAGTCTCAGGGGCAACCAACTGGATATGTTTATTTCTTTTTAAAATTTCATTTGTTGCCGAAGCATCAAAATGGTCGGTATGATGATGCGTATATAACATCAAATCAATATTATGAAAAGGTTCTTTGTTCAACAACATTTTTTCAACTGTTTTTTCGTGTGTGGAATAATATGGATTCGGTGTCTTGACATGCACTCCGTCAATCATTACTTTTTTATCTTTGAATTGGACGCATACACCGGAGTTGGCGATATATATTAGTTCCAGTTTTGATTTAGAAAACATTCGCACCTCCTGTATCAATATTGTAACACTGAATCATTATATATGAAAGAGTTCGCGCAATACAAGAAAAACTAATTTTTTTCTAATATTTTATCAATTTTATGTTAATTGATCGCAAATATACTATAATAACATGGGTGAAACAATGAAAATTAATTCTAAGAAAGTGGCTGAATTGGAACGAAAAACGTCGTTCAGTTACCGGAAGTGCGAAAAAATCCTCAGCGAATGCGACAATGATGAGCAGGTTGCCTATGAGCGTCTCATGCAAATGAAAAACAGCCCAATGGAAATTATGGCTGACAGTTTTGTTGCGCTTCTCAGCGGTGAACGCGGCAATAAACTGTTTGTTTATGACAAGAATAAAATGCTGTTGTCATTTCCTGCAATTTTTCCGATTCTTTTTCTGGTGATATTTGATGTGCCGTCATGGATAATCGGCGCATTTTTGATTTTTATCATGTTGTTTCACATGGATATTCGCATAGAATCCGTTTCAAGAAAAGATAAAAGTAAAATCAAAACGGTTAATGTAACGGATTATCAAAAGCAGAAAACAGGACCAATACCTTATACAACGAATTCGGTTGCGGAAGAAGATTCCGGATTTCACGAAATTACGATAGAATAATGGAGGGGCAATGAAGAAAGTACTGATTATCGAAGATGAGCAGAAAATATCGAGATTCTTACAATTAGAGCTGAAACATGAAGGATATGTTGCGGAATCCGCCGCTGACGGCAGAGAAGGCTATAAAATGGCGCAAGACGGCAATTACGATATTATTATCCTTGATTTGATGTTGCCGAGTTTAAGCGGAATTGAAATATGTCGGCGATTGAGAGCGGAGGGGGTCGGTACCCCGATCATTATGCTGACGGCAAAAGATGACGTTTCGGACAAAGTAACAGGTCTTGACGTTGGTGCGGATGATTATATGACGAAACCGTTTGCGATAGAAGAATTGCTTGCAAGAATGAGAGTTGCGCTGAAAAAACAGACAAAAGCTTCCGAAATGCCGGTCATAAAAGCAGGGCGGTTAACATTGGACAGAAATAAATATGAAGTCCATTTTGATGAAACGCCGATCACTTTGACAAAAAAAGAGTTTGAATTATTGGCATACTTAATGACCAATAAAAACCTTGTTCTTTCGCGGGAGCAGATTGTGGAAAACGTTTGGGGATATGAGTATGAAGCGGAAACAAATGTGACCGATGTGTATATCCGGTATTTGCGCAGCAAAATCGACGAGGAATTCGGAACCAATTACATTAAAACAGTGCGGGGCATCGGGTACCAGTTTAAAGACGAATAACAGGCGGATATTATGAAAAAAGTCTCCAATATCGTTGATGATTATCGATATTCGCTCAGAAAGCGTATCTCATCAACATATATTTCGATTTATCTGATGATATGTCTGATTGTGATGATTGTTTTTGTTGCGGGATATGCGTTGTATTCCTATTCAAAATTTTCGTCTTATACTCCGGATATTGCGCAAAGCATTATCCATAAAATCGAAGTCGACGGTTCAATAGAACCAAATGAATTTCGTTTCTTTTTATCATCTCTTGGCGGTGATCAGAATGTTTCTGAAATATTACTGTACAATGAGCAGAATGAGTTGCTGGTTTCCACGACATATGCAAATTCCGCTGTTGATTTTTATGAAACGCAAGACAGAAATGTTTTGACATCAATTTTCCCTCAGTTCTCAAAACTGGATTTGGGTTATTATGCCGATCAGTATACAGACAGCGCTGTCAGCGGTGGGTTGAAAATTGTTGTATATTATTCACTCAGTACATTTATGGATGAATATGTATTCATTATCAAGACGCTTGCACTGACGTTGACCGCAGGTCTGCTGATCTTCATTTTGATCGGATTTTCGAGGACAGAGCAAATGCTGCGTCCGATTGCCGAAGTGACGAAAGTTGCCAAGCAAATTAACGGAGAGAATCTGAATTTACGTATTGATGAGAAAGATGCAAGGTATGAACTGAAGGAACTTGTGCAGACGATCAATAAAATGATGGATCGAATTCAGATATCTTATAACAAACAAAAGCGATTTGTTTCAGATGTCTCACACGAGCTCAGAACCCCGATTGCAGTCATTTCAGGATACGGATCGATGCTGAAACGATGGGGCAAGACCGATCCTGCTATTCTGGATGAATCAATTGATGCGATTATCAACGAAGCCTCCAATATGAACGATTTGGTAGAAAAACTGCTTTTTCTGGCAAGGAACGACAATGAAAATATCACATTTGAAATGGATTTGTGCGATGTCGCAAAACTTTGCGGCGATACCGTCAAAGAGACAATGTTGGTTCATTCCGATTATGAAGTTCAGCTGGACATACAAAACCAAATATTTGCCAAGATCGATGAAATGAGAATCAAACAGCTGTTTCGTATTTTAATCGATAATGCGGTCAAGTATTCGCTGAGCAGGAAATACATCGCAGTCTCGCTTAAAGCGGAAAACGATGGCTTTGTTTTTTCTGTTAAAGATAAAGGGATCGGTATTTCGAAAGAAGATCTGCCGAATATATTTGATCGTTTTTATCGTGCTGATGAATCCAGAACCAAACTGACCGGTGGATACGGGTTGGGTTTGGCGATGGCAAAAATTATTGTACTCGGTCATAAAGGGAAAATTCATGTTGTCAGTAAAGTAGACGATGGTTCGGAATTCAGCGTAAAAATCCCACTGAATCTACCGCAATAAAATAGCCTTATGTATGTTTTCCCTTCATCTCGCATTTGTTCAATCTGTTGTGCATATGCTTTTGCATGCGTATAATTTCTTACAATACTAAAACCTCCTATTGTGATTATATTCTACAACAGGAGGTCTTTTTTTCTATTGTCTGTTTTTCGGGCTCAATTCAATTTGACGTGGTTCTTCTTTGCTAATAACACATCTCTAATATTTCGGTGAGATCGGTCTCGGTAAGCGGAATCGGATTCCCGTTCAATCTCGTATCAGAGATGATTTGATAAAAATCATCTCTTCTGACCCCGAGCTGTGAAAGTGTCTGTACTTTCAGTTTTGATGTGATATCTTTGATATCTTCTGTAACTGCCCGAAGCAAGACGTCATGTTTGTCATAATCATATTCGATGCCGGATAAAATTGACCCAAGTTTTGCGAACCTCACGCTGGTCTCATCGTTTAATGCGTATTTTTGCGCTTTACGCATGTTCATAAGTGTGCATCCCAATAACATTGCTCCGCAGATTGCTCCATGAGGTATTTCGTAGCGGCCTCCGATTGCGGATGCAAATCCGTGAATTACAGTCACGGATGAGTTCATGATACCAATGCCTGACAAAAGCGAAGCATAAGCCATTTTGCTGCGTACTTCAATATTATCGGCTTGCGATGTGCATGCGGGAACAATATTTTTTGCAATCAGTTTAAATCCGTGAATGGTGATCGCATCGGTAAATGAATTTGCTTTATTTGAAGTGTAGGCTTCCAACAGTTGACAGAAAGCATCAATACCGCTGTTTGCAGTAACAGGGAAGGTACATTTCAGTGTCAGTTCAGGGTCAATGATCGCAACTTTCGGTATCAAAGCATCGTTTCGTAACGAGCGTTTAAATGCTCTCGGCATATATTCGGCAATGACGGCATTATTTGTTGCTTCACTTCCGGTGCCGGCCGTTGTGGGTACAGCGATACAAGGAATTGTTTGATTACAGATTTTTTTTGACCCGATTGTTTCAATATAATCGGACACACTTCCGCTTTCTTTCAGCATCGCACTCATTGCTTTTGCAGTATCCAAAACACTGCCGCCTCCGATGCCGATAATGACATCCGGTTTTGTGTCAGCGTGAATATCACACAAATAATCAATCAGCTCTACTGTTGGTTCTCCGCTTGTTTTCTGTACGATCAGTTCAAGTCCATTCTGTTCAAACATTGAAAAAATGCGATCTGCATCACCGGTTTTGTAAAGTGAATAATCACCGGTAATCATCAATGCGCGTTTGCCGAATTTTCTCACGACGTCAGGCAATTCGACGATTTTTCCTTCACCGAAAATAATTTCGGACGGCATTTTAAAATCAAATGGCTTCATATGATCTCCCCTGCATCGATACTTCGAATCATTTTATCCAAATAATCGAATCGACGGCGCTTTTTCTGTGCTTAATAAATGAAAATATTTGAATGTGTTATTAACCCGATAAGTTCATGTTTTTTTATTAGTAATTTTATAGTATAATATATGAAATATCAAGCAGGATGGCTAAAATGCAAATTTTTTATCACAGCACAAGAGATTGTTCGAAAAAGTTCACTTCGTCCGAATGTATTTTGAAAGGATTGAGTGACGACGGCGGATTGTTTGTAACAGATGCAATCGATTCGATTCAGTTCGATTATCGACAGTTTGTCGGCAAGAATTATCAAGAGATCGCGAAAGCTGTGTTTCAGCAGTTTTTTACTGATTTTACCGAAATGCAGATAGACGACTGCGTTCATCGCGCTTATAACACAGAGAATTTTGAAACACAGGACATCTTCACGATGAGCGACTTTGCCGGATACAGCTTTTTGGAACTATACCGCGGCAGAACCATTGCGTTTAAGGATGCTGCACTTTCCGTATTGCCCCATTTAATGGGTTGGGCAAAAAAAAATACAGGCGAGAGCAAAAAAATCGTTATTCTCACGGCAACTTCGGGAGATACCGGTAAGGCCGCATTGGAGGGATTCCGTGATGCGGAAGGAATTGATGTGATTGTGTTCTACCCGTATGGCGGCGTTTCAAAACTCCAACTGCTGCAGATGCTGACACAAGAAGGGAACAATGTATTCTCTGTGGCTCTGCAAGGTAATTTTGATGATGCACAGACGAGTGTTAAAGAAATTTTCAATGATGTTTCATATAATGACAAGCTCAATCAATGCAATGTCGTCCTATCATCTGCAAATTCGATCAATATCGGTAGACTGATTCCTCAGATCGTATACTATTATCACGCCTACGCGGAATTGGTTGAGAAACATATCATTCAATCCGGCGATCCGATTAATTTCGTCGTTCCGACCGGAAACTTCGGCAATATTCTGGCAGGATATTATGCATTCAAAACAGGATTGCCGATACACAAGTTGATTTGTTCTTCGAATGAAAACAATGTGTTGACTGATTTCTTTGAAACCGGTATTTATGACAAAAACCGAGTGTTTAAAAAAACGATATCTCCATCAATGGATATCTTGATCTCAAGTAATCTCGAACGATTTATCTACGAATTGTGCGGCAGAGATGTACAGTTGTTGAAAGAAAAAATGACGCAACTAAAAGAAGAAGGACGATACGAAATCGACACGACTCAAAATGATTTTTCTCTTTTTTACGGCGGGTATGCGACCGAACAGGAAATCAGAGATGAAATCAAAATGAGTTTTGAGCAGGACGGCTACCTGATTGATACCCATACTGCAACCGGGCGCAAAACTTATAGGGATTATGTTGCTGCTACTGAGGACAATACATACACCGTGATTCTCTCAACAGCAAGCCCGTTTAAATTCGCGAAAGATGTATATGGGGCAATCGATTCTGCCCGGTATGACGATGACTCGTCGTATATGTATGCACTTAGCAAAATCTCAGCAATTGCGTTGCCCGGAGTGATTGACGGAATTGAAAAAAGAGCTGCGAAGCCGGAAACTGTGATCGAGAAGAACCAGATGCGAAATACCATTTACGATATCATTGTGAGGTAGGGTAGAGGATGTATAAAATTATTTCTCCTGCGACCAGTGCAAATATGGGTGCGGGTTTTGACTGTTTGGGGGTATGTTTGTCTTTAGCAAACAACATGGTTTTTTCCGAATACGACGATGCGGTCATTATTAATAACCACGCCGATACCATGCGGAATAAGTCGAATTTAATTATCAAAAGTCTGTATGATGCGTGCGAAATCATCGGGACATCAATCAAAGGTGTGAAGCTGGATATCAAAACTGCAATACCGTTATCGAGAGGTCTTGGCAGCAGTGCGTCTTGTATCAGTGCGGGAATTGCAGCAGCGTATATGTTCGCGGGAATTACTCCAAACAAAAGTGAAATCTTTGAACTTGCCGCGAAAATGGAGGGGCACGCAGATAATGTGGCTCCGAATATTTTCGGGGCAGGAACCCTTTCCTATAAAAAAGACGGATTGTTTAACTGTATGAGCATGCGTATCAATCCTAAATACCATTTTGTTGCAATGATTCCCGATTTTAAACTTTCTACAAAAAAGGCAAGAGAAGTATTACCCGACGCTTATTGCCGTGAGGACGTTGTTTTTAATTTGAGCAGAGTCGGGATGATGATCAATGCACTGCAATCTGGCAACAATTCTCTTCTATCCGATGCTTTGGACGATCGGATTCACCAGCCATATCGGATTGCTTTAATCCGTGGATACGATGAGGTTGTTAAAATCGCAAAAGAATGCGGTGCAATCGGAACATATTTGAGCGGTGCGGGTCCGAGTATCATGGCGATAACGGATCAGGAGGACACTGCAAAAAAAATCATTCAAACATTCAGAGAAAAAGATTTGAATTGGCAAGTTGAAGATTTGTATATCAATACTGAAGGACTTGAATGCTACAAAATGAAATAGTAAAGGCGAACGTATGAGTGATCCATATGGTAAAAATGTACTGATTACAGGCGCAAGTTCAGGCTTGGGAAAAGCCTGTGCCGAATTGTTCTCGGAAAACGGATTTCACGTTTGGGGGGTATCCCGATCCTGTGATGAAACCGATATCGCATTTCGATCCGGGATGATCCATCATCGAAAAATGGATGTAACCGATGATGCATCTGTGGAACATGCAGTCGAGCAGGTTGTTGCAGAAGCGGGCGAGATCGGTATCGTGATTCATTGCGCGGGATTTGGTATTGGCGGTTCTGTCGAAGACGTACCGATGGAACTTGCAGAACAGCAGATGGAAACAAATTATTTTGGTGTACTGCGCGTGAATCAAAAAATACTTCCTCACCTGAGAAGGCGCGAATCGGCTCTTATTTTGATGATGAGCTCTGTTGCCGGGTTTATAGCCATACCATTCCAATCTCATTATTCATCGAGCAAATACGCTCTGGAAGCGTATGCGGAAGCGTTAAGGATGGAATGCAAGCCGTTTGGCATAAAAGCATCATTGATCGAACCCGGAGATACAAAAACAGGTTTCACTGCGGCAAGAACGACACATATCTGCGAAGACTCAGTCTACGCACATTCATGTAAGCGTGCTGTCGGAAAAATGGAGCATGACGAAGAAAATGGAAAAGATCCGATGAGTGCGGCGAAAGTCGCGTTGCAGTTGGCCGGAAAGAAAAATCCGCCAATCAGAAAAGTTGTTGGTTTTGACTATAAATTGCTTGCTGTGCTAAAAAAACTATTGCCGTCTCGTCTTGTCGAAGCGGTCTTAACGGCGATGTATCTGAAATAAATCGGGGTAACATATGAAATTGATTTCTTGGAACGTGAATGGTTTTCGTGCTGTCCTGAATAAAGGATTTATGGAATTTTTCGATGCAGTCGATGCGGATATTGTTTGTTTGCAGGAAACAAAAGTACAGCCGGAACATACAAACATACTGTTGAACGGGTATCATCAATTCTGGAATTGTGCAGAAAAAAAAGGTTACTCAGGCACTGCTGTATTCTCAAAGAGGGAACCTTTACAGGTACAGTACGACATCGGGATCTCGCATCATGACAAGGAAGGCCGCGTAATTATGGCAGAATTCGACGAATTCTGCTTGGTGAATGTGTATACCCCCAATTCTCAGCGGGAGCTCGCAAGACTCAATTACCGTATGGAGTGGGAAGATGATTTTTTAGCGTATCTGAAGCGGTTGGAACAGAAGAAACCGGTTATTGTCTGTGGAGATCTGAATGTGGCACACCAGGAAATTGATCTGAAAAATCCCGGATCGAACCGAAAAAACGCAGGGTTTACGGATCAGGAACGAAATAAAATGACGACACTGCTGGGAAATGGTTTTATTGATACTTTCCGATATCTATATCCGGATCGCACGGCTGCATATACATGGTGGTCTTACATGAATCAAGCAAGAAAAAACAACGCAGGTTGGCGTATTGATTACTTTATTGTTTCAGAACAGCTCAAAAACTGCATTGACGATCATGTAATTCATGCTGGTGTATTGGGGAGTGATCATTGTCCGATCGAACTTCGAATTTGTGAAAATAAAATTTAGTATAAAGAAGCGCCTTGAAACATTCAAGGCGCTTTTAGCGGTTATCCTTATAATTATAATTGAGTGCATTACTTTTAGAGGAAGGTCAACTGTTGTTGATGTGTAATGATTATTTTTCGTTGCTTTTATTTTCTTCGGTTTGCGCAGATGCTGATCCAGTTTCTTTTGTATGTTCGGGCAGTGCTTCATTTTTGTTCTGTACATCAATCTTTGCAGCTTTTTTTTGTGCCAGTTTGTCGCGTTCTTCCTTTTCTTTCTTTTCACGTTTGTCCGCTCTCTGATAAAGACCGATAAAGGTAAGAAGGATGCCGACTCCTACTAAAACATAACCGATTAGTTTTGATGCGGATAAAATAACAGAATTGCCCAATATCACGAGAATACCGCCCACTCCGGTAATCATTGCAGAAGTAATGCTTCCTTTGCGTTTTACTTTTCCTCTGACGATTCCGATCAGGAGTATCAGACAGCGCAAAATGCCCCATGAACCGATGATAATCAACATTGCTTTTCCCGATATTGAAATACGCAACCAATAGGTTATGACGAACAGCAAGCTGATCACTACACTTGAAACACCGACGATCATAGGTGTTTTCCAGTCATCATCATCGTCTTTATATTTGAGTGCAGCTACAGCATCGGTAATGCCGACGATCAAAAGCATGATTCCGATTGTAATAAAAATGATTGCGGAAGCGGTACTTTTGAAAAAAATAGTTAAAATGCCGAACAAAAATGCTACCAATCCAATTAGCGTAATTTGGAGCCAACTGGATTTTTTCTTTTCGATAGTGCGTTCTTTTGACATGCGATCCTCCAACAATCCATTGATTTTAATATAGTATATCATTTTTTCAATAGGCTTACAATCTGATTTTTCTTAAATCAATCTACACATTCCGCATAAAAGAAACTCCGCAAGCACGGAGTTTCTTTTATGCTATTTATTTTCTTCGTTATCTTTTTTCCAGAATTTGATCTGAACATCGCCAATTTTCATTTCAACCTTTTCGTACCCGGTATCAGTATTTAATACCTCTTTTTTTTCCGAATGTTGAGGGTGTGAAGTCTGCTCTTTCGGTTCTGAGATTCGTTTATTCGGAGGAATAAAATTCGGTTTTCCGGCCAGGCTCGGATTTCTGCTGCGAACAACATAGACACCTGAATCGATCTGTGCCGCACCTTCTGTGGATTCCTTCTTGGTGCCTTTTTTGAATTTGTAATGAGGATTTTCTACGATACGTCCATTTACGATTACAAAGGGACTGTCAGTATCAACGCTTGCTGAAAGGTCATCGTTGAATGCGTTTTGCGATTGCGTATTCTCAATCAATTCGTTTGCCTGCAAAATTGCATCATTTTTCGGTGTTAATTCGATGTTTTCGGCATTTGCATAGCGAAGCGAATCATCATCGATGGGTACCGTTTCATCATCGACTTCCTCCATTTGTTCTTCCTGCTTGGATTCGTCTGTTTCCGAAAAAGGCAAGACATATGTATCCTGCTCCGCAGGTTCATCTTCCTGCTCTGTTTCCGTTATTTCTTCGGACAATTCATCAGATTCTGCCTCACTGCTTTCTGAAGGGGGTTCTTCTTCCCTCATCAAAATCTCATCAAGGATCTCTTCTGCCGATTTTTCACTGTTTTCCTGATTTTCTTCAGAGCCCTCTTCGTTTTCGATATCAGGGAGTTCTGTTGTAAAGATGCTTTCATCTACATCGTCATCATCGTCATCATCGTCATCTGTTTCATTGATGTTGATGTTTCCCATCGTGTAGTCTTTGCCTATATCATCCATATCGTCATCATCAGTATCGTCATCATCGTCGTAGAAGAAATCTTCTTCCTGATTGGCTTTAAGCGCTTTCTTCTCTTTTCTGCTTAGCTTTTCTGTTGCAGAGGTTTCATCCGATTCATCGTCATCATCTTCTTCATCTTCGTACTCATAAACAATTCCCAACAGAATATTTTGGATGATACCAAAGACCCCGACTGCCATCAATACGATACCGGGTGAAATAATCTGAGCGAAAATGCTCGGTAACGGTATGGGAATGATTCCTCCCAAAAAAGGGAAGTTCGTTGCGGCGGTGGTAAGTGCATAGATTGAGGAATCTTGGATACTGCTGGATGCAATTCCGGCAATTTGCATTGCGGATTCGGATACCGGAAGCTTGCCTCCGTTAATAAATATCACTACAAAATTCATTACTGCTCCGAGCAGTAAAATAAACATCCAAACATTCAGGTTCAGAATGATGCCCAACAGCAACAAGCAATATGCTGTCAAACGAATAAAGTACATCCAATCTGTGAGAAATGCGATTCCGGCACTGTCGCCGACTTGAACGGCAATAAACAACAATAATGCAAGAATGAACAGAAATGATGCTTTAATGTCGGACTGAACGATGTTTGCCAGAGAGCCTTTGCGAATAAGCCCGATTATCACAGATAAAATTGCTACAGAAACCAGAAACATGTTGATACCTTCCTTATTACAATCCTATTGCTACAGGATAATATTTGATAAATTCCACATCTGCAACATCACTGGTGACAGTTGCATCGTAACCGTCAGATGCAGTTTTGCTGCATCTGACCGTTTGAACCAATTTTATCATATGAATCTATAGTTATTGATATTTTTTTTGCTTTTTTTATATTTCGGGCTCGATCAAGCCGTAATCTCCGTCGTTTCTTTTGTAAACGATGTTGATTTTCCCCGTTTCATCATTTTGAAAAACGAAGAACGTGTGCTCCAGCAGTTCAAGTTGGAAACAAGCTTCTTCGGTAGTCATGGGAACGAGCCTGAATTTTTTATTTTTCACAACATTCATCGCTTGTTCATTTTCAAGACCGGAGATGTTTTCGTAACGAATCGAATCATTGTTTCGCTTTTTCAGCTTGTCTTTGTATTTCATCAGCTGTTTTTCGATTCGGTCAATGGCCTTGTCTGCGGCTGTGCGGAAATCCGCTTCCGAGACTTCGCTTCGAAGTACGTTATTTTTGACTTTGACCGTAATCTCGACTTTTTTGGATGTTCCTTCTTCAGAGAACATTACATTAGCAGTTGAATCGTCGGTAAAATACTTATTCAGTTTGTCGAAGCGTTCTTCCACTTCATTCTTTACCGAATTGCCGACACCGGGATTCTTTGCATTGATTACTAATTTCATAGCTCTCCCTCGCTTTGCTGTTTTTTTATTAATAGACTGCCGTTGCAACTGTGGCGATATAAATTGCCCCCGCACCGGCACTCTTTAATACACCGGAAATAGATTTGAGTGTTGCTCCTGTTGTAATCACGTCATCAATGATCAGCAGGGATTTGCCTTGGATGATTTCTGCCTCCGCTAAATAGTACGCATCGGCTACATTTGCATATCGTTCTTGAGGCGTCAGTTCAGTTTGGTCTTTGACACCGTCTTTTTTAAATAATATTTGATTATACAGTATTATATCACAAATTCGGCTTATTTCATCCGCAATAAATTGCGTTTGATTATATCCGCGCGTCGCGTAAGTCGCGGGGCTGACGGGTACAGCAATGAGCGCATCGATTTGGTTTATCCAAGGTGTGGTTAAAAGCTTTTCTGCAAGCAGTCTTCCGCATGCTTTTGCTGTATCCGGATTATTCTGATATTTGAAGTCATAAATAATTTGTTTGCTTGTGTCATCATATTGCCACAGACTGATGCCCCCATCAAACGCGAAGCGGTGTTCCGAACAGCGGCAGCAAGTTCCAGCCTGATCGAGAGGCGCAGCGCAGATGCTGCAACTGTTATGATCGATCGGTTTGATTTTGGACATACACTTTTCGCATGCGGCGGCGTTTTTGAAAAATACAACACGTCTGCAGATCGGACAACTCGGGCTTTCAGGGAATAGCGTGTCATGCAGTGTTTTTTTAATCTCATGCATCAAGTCCATGTTCTGATAGCCTTTCTCTTAATGCTGAAAATCGTTTTTGTGTTCTGTCATTTTTGATCATCATCTGCAAAACATATTTTTCTCCGATCAAAAAAACTTTTTGTTTTGCTCTTGTTATAGCGGTATAAATCAGATTTCTGGTCAAAAACTCGCTGTTGCCGCTGCATATCGGAATCATCAGTGCTTCAAATTCACTTCCCTGGCTTTTGTGGATTGTAATCGCATAAGCCAAGGCGAGGCTCTCTGCTTCAACGAACGTAAATGCTACAAATTTTTCTTTTTCGAACAATACACTGACCTGACGGTTTTTTTTATCAATTCTGTGTATATAGCCCATGTCCCCATTATAAATTCCTTCACCTGTTTCGTGTGTGTAGGAATGTTTCCATGCAATCGTATAATTGTTTTTCGTCTGCATGACTTTATCTCCTTCACGTAACGTAAGCGCCCGCACCTGAATTTCTTCCTTCATTTGGGAAGGAGGATTCAGATATGCTTGAATTTCACTGTTTAGATGGTTGACTCCAGCATCGCCATTTTTGAACGGGGCAATAATCTGTAGCCCGTCATTGCCAATCAAATCTCGCGATTGATACTGATTGGATTTGATGATTTGCATGATTTTGGATGCGATTCTTTGCTGGGTCATTGTGTCGATCAGAACAAATTCCTCCTGATTATCAGGGAAAACAGGGAATTCGCCGTGATTGATGCGATGTGCATTGGTGACGATCAGACTTTCGTTTGCCTGCCGGAAAATGGTATGCAGTTTGACAACACGCACGGCATCGCTTTCTATCAAATCTGAAAGCACGTTGCCCGGACCCACTGAAGGCAATTGATCGGCATCTCCGACGATAACCAGAGAAGAGTGCAAATCAACGGCATTCATCAGATGATAGGCAAGCGGCAGGTCAACCATACTCATTTCGTCGATGATAATGGTGTCATATTCAAGCGGATTATCCTCATCTCGCTGAAACAGCATGCTTTGCTCATCCATAGCATCAATACCGTCTCCGAACGGATTATAGCCGTATTCAAGCAGGCGATGGATCGTCTTTGCTTCGTACCCGCAGGCTTCGCTCATCCGTTTGGAGGCTCTGCCTGTCGGTGCTGCAAGAGCAAACTTTTTCCCTTTCATCGAAAGAATATGAATAATCGCTTTAATGATGGTTGTTTTTCCCGTGCCCGGACCTCCGGTGATCAGCGTGATTTTTTCGCTTACGGCGCATTTTACTGCATCTTTTTGAAGCTCATCCAGTGTAATGCCCGTATATCTTTCGTAATCAGAAAGCAGTGTATCGCAATCATCAATCGGATCAAAGGACTCAGTTTGCGCCAAACGGATAATTTTTTTTGCCACATCGATTTCGCACTCATGCAAAAAAGGTAGATAGCACCTGCGCTGATCGCCTGCATCTTCCAAAATAATTCTGCCGCTGTGCGCGATGGACATGATCTCATCTTCGACACGATCAGATTCCAAACCGAGAAGTTTTGCGGTCTCACGCACCAGCAAGTCTTCCGGCATATAGGTGTAGCCGCGTTGCAGTGACAAAGTCATACAGTATCGCAGACCTGCTGCAATTCGCATGGCGGATTCTGCTTCGATTCCGACGCTTTTGGCAATTGCGTCTGCCTTAATAAAGCCGATGCCTCCAAAATCTCCGATCAATCGGTACGGATTTTTCTCGATGATTCCTACAGAGTTGCCTCCATACTTTCCAAATAGTTTCAATGCGGCATTCACGGTAATGCCGTATTTCGACAAAGACATGACCGCATTTCGTTCCGCATGCTGCTGTAAGTATGCTTCGTGAATGGTCTGCGCAGTTTTTTCACCGATTCCTTTTACTTCCGCCAATCGTTTAGGATTGTCAGCGATGATCTCCAGTACATTGACCCCGAAGCGTTCAATCAGATCATTCGCTTTCTTTTCGCCGATTCCGCTCAGTAATCCGCTGGAAAGATAATTGCGGATGCTTTCCAAATCGTCCGGCGCCTCGATAACAATATCGCTGATTTTAAATTGTTCCCCGTAATTTGGGTGTGTATACCATTCACCGCTTGCCGTAATTCGTTCGCCTTCCGCCGCGGACATGACGATTCCGGTTGCTGAAATAAGCAGTCCATCGGAATCAATATCCATGACGGTATAACGGTTTGACGGATTTGTATAGATGATGTGGGCGATTGTCCCGCTGATTTGTTCCATATGCTGCACCTTACGATTTGTTGCCAATATTATAGCATAGAACATATGTTTAATTCCATTTATATTTAGGCGAAAACGGACGTTCGGTTTTGCGGTGGAGCGCGGGATGTTGGTTAATAAACACAAATATCTCGTTTATCCGGGTGAAGAAACAAGGAATCGGATCGCCGTAAAAATCCATATAGAGCACAAATAATTTACGATATATTATTTGAATTTGCAGAGTTGCGCAGTTTATCGGAATCATTGGATTTGGGAGAAATCAGAATAGTGTAAAAGATAAAAATCGGCAAAGTGTAGATCGAAAATGATAGTTATGCTATTGCGGAAATCGTGTAAACTTTCTTTTTTATATTGCAGAATGCGAAAAAATCCTTCGCTAAAAAGACAAACGGTTGCAATTGCACTGCTGGCTAAAGAGCGAAAGGATTTCAATTTTTTTGAGCATGATGCTTATTTTTATCGGATTATTTTCCGTTTATTCGGATCACATTATTCTTCAATGGCGTAAAATACTTTTGCCCCTTCATAGCAGGCATATAAATCAGCTTTGCTGATCAGTTCGTAAGGGGCGTGCATGGAAAGAACCGGTACTGCAAAATCAACCGTCATTGCTCCGTAGTTTGCCAACATATAAGCCACCGTGCCCCCGCCTCCCTGATCAACCTTGCCGAGCTCGCCTGTTTGGAATACGATGTCGTTTGCATTGAAAAGCATTCGCAGTTTAATCAGATACTCACTGTGCGCATCATTTGTGCCTGATTTTCCGCGTGCGCCGGAATATTTTTTCATGACCGCACCGTTCCCGATGATCGAAGTATTGCTCTTGTCAAATGCTTCGGGGAAGTTCGGATCATAGGCGCAAGTCACATCCATGGAAAGAACATAAGATTGTGCCAACATGCGTTTCACATGCAGCTCGTTGTAATCCCCCGTGTACAGCGCATATACTTCCGATGCAATATTTTCGAAAAATTTTCCATCGAGTCCGGTGGAGCCCACGCTGCCTATTTCTTCCTTGTCAGCTAAAATACAGGCACAAGTACGTTTCGGCTCGTTCGTGTCAAGAATTGCTTTCATTGCGGGGAAAGCGCAAACTTTGTCGTCATGCCCATATCCTACGATGAGCCCTCGGTCAAAGCCGACATCGCGTGATTTTCCGGCCGGAACGATTTCGATTTCCGCACTGAGAAAATCTTCTTCCGTTAAGCCATATTGTTCGTTCAGCAGTTTCAATATATTGAATTTTACTTTTTTAGAGACATCTTCGTCATCGAACGGGATGCTTCCCGCTATGACGTTCAGCTGTTCTCCCGCAATGGCAGCCGATGCTTTTTTGTCAAGCTGATCGGCTGAAAGATGGACAAGCAAATCAGAAACGAAGAAGACGGGATCATCCTCTTTTTCTCCGACAGATATTTTGATCAATTTGCCGTCTTTTGTATAAATGATGCCGTGCATGGATAACGGTACTGCTGTCCATTGATATTTCTTGATGCCGCCGTAATAATGGGTTTTAAGCAGAGCCAGATTGCTGTCTTCGTATAATGGGTTCGCTTTCAGATCCAAACGCGGTGAATCAATGTGAGCTGCAGTAATGTTCATGCCCGATTGCAGCGGTTCTGTACCCATTACAAACAACACGACGCATTTGTTCTGATGATTATAGTATAGTTTGTCTCCGCTTGCGATTTGTGTGCCGGATTTGATCTTTTCCGACAGGTCAACAAATCCGCTTTTTTGGGCTAGGGATATGCTTGCTTCCACACATTCCCGTTCTGTTTTTGAACGATCCAAATACGGTTTATACGAATCCGCCAACGCATTGATTTCTGCATTGTTTTTCCATGCCGAGCGTTTTTCGTAACTTAATTTTTTTTCCAGATCTTGATTGGACATTCTTATTTGACCTCCCAGACATTCATTGCTTCTTCGATTTCGGAAGCTTCTTTTATGATTTCGGAAGTCAGCACTTCGCATCCTTTTGCTGTAACAAGCACATCATCTTCAATACGTATCCCAAACCCGTATTTTTCGATATACAGACCCGGTTCCACTGTGATGACAACTCCTGCCTCAAGCGCGATGTTTTTATCAAATACGTCGTGGGTATCGAGACCGAGCGAGTGGGATACTCCATGATAATAATACTGTGAAACTTCTTCGTCTTCTGTAATCAGTCCGATTGCCTTGAGCTCTTTTTGATAAAACGCAATCAACAGGTTATTAAGATGCAATGTAGTCAGTCCCGGTTTTACCTGACTGATAATGTATTTGTTTGCATTCAGAACGATGTTGTAAATCTCCAGTTGTCGTTCCGTAAATTTTCCATTGACGGGGAATGTCCTTGTGACGTCCGCATTATACCATCCGAGAGATGCGCCGCAGTCCAGCAAAAGAAGATCTCCGTCCTGCATTGCCTGGTTGTTGGCAGTATAATGAAGCGTCACTGAGTTGCTTCCTGAGGCAGCGATTGTATTGAATGCTGGTTTGCCGCCGCGTCTTTTTACGACATATTCGAAACATGCCTGCACTTCGTATTCAAAGATCCCGGGCTTTATGTTTTTCATCGCTTCCGCAATTGCGGCATTTGTTATTGTCGCAGCTTGTCGCATCATATCAATTTCTTCATCTGTTTTCAGTGTTCGCATTAAATGAGTCAAAGTACTCAGGTCTTTGATTTCAATTAAAGGATATTTCTTGGTGATTGAGCGGAACATTAAATTGTTGACTGTCTGGGGTCTGCCGAGCTTAATGTTATCTGTATAAAGAAAACATTTATCCACTCTGTTTGCATTGACGAGCGTGTAAATAAAGTCGTCCAGTTCATCGATGAAAATGATGTTTTCGATTCCGCTTGCAGAACGGCAGTCATCATGGGTGAAAAATTTCCCGATCCATTTTTCTTTCGCGGGATCAATGCGGGGAATGCAAAGTGTTGCGATTGATGTGTTTTCGGCTTTTGTCAGCAACAGTTTCATATCCGGCATCGCAATGCCTGTAAAATAAAAGAAATTTCGGTCAACTTCAAACGGATACTCACCGTCCAGTGATGTGTATTGCGTTATGCCGCTGTTGATAATCGCAATTGACTTATTGGGTAATTTATTGAAGAATTCGCTACGTTTTCGTATATAAAATGTTCTGTCCATAATGCCTCCTTTTAATTGTCCCCCATGTTGCCCGTATCCAGTTATCATAGCACAATCATGTTCGTATTCAAAGAGATGGATGAAAATCAATCGGCAGATTTCTGCGTATTTATGTTTTTAAATTGTTGCTTGACAGGCGCTTGTTTTCTTGGTGGATAATCACTATAATAGAATCATTCTAAAAGAAATTGGGATGGTGACGCAATGAACGATGTAAAAATTTATACGGTTAATCGATGCATGTTTTGTGAGCAGGCAAAAAGATTGATGGATAATCTGGGCCTTGGATACACGGAAATCAAAAGTGCATTTGGTTCGCCTGATTTGGAAGAAATCATCCAAAAAACCGGACATATGACTGCTCCGATGATATTTATTAATGACACTTTCGTCGGTGGATATACGGATTTGGAAAAGCTTGTGCGCACAGGAGCAATAAAAGAACTGTTGCACGAAGAATAATATCCGTCACCCGAAAGATGCTGCAGAAACTGATTTTATTCTTGTAAAGCAATTGCATATTGCCCGTAAAGCACTTATAATGTGAATTAATACGAATCGCTACAAGATTTGTACCTGACTTCATTTGACAGATGAATGAAGCGACAAATAAAATTACGAGGTGATTACCATGGTGAATTTGATTTGCGGGCCAACCGGCTGCGGGAAAACACAAAAACTCATTGACAGTGCAAACAGCGAATTAAAGAACACGAACGGCTTGATTGTTTATATTGACAATGAAGACAAACACCGCCTGAGTATCGACAACCAAATACGCTTTATCAATGCCAAAGAATCAATGATCGAAAATTCGGATCAGTTCTTTGGCTTTATTTGCGGCATAATTGCCGAAAATTATGACGTTAACAGAATATTTATCGATAATATCATCTCCACGGCACACCTTGCGGACAATCAGGCATTAAAGGATATGATCGCACGATTGGGCAAGGTAGGCGAAAATACCGAGTTGAAAATCATCATTACGATTGATTCCGCCGATGCGGATTTTGTTGACGAAAAAGAATGCAACTATCAGACGGTTTGAACGAACCCTGTTTTTACTTTAAATACTCAGAACAGATGAAAGAGAAATACGGGCAGAAGGTATATAAAATACCTGTTAATCTGCCCGTCTCCTGTCCCGTCAGAGACGGCAGTATTTCAAGTGAAGGGTGTATTTTTTGCGGTGAAAAAGCGGCCGGACACGAGTCGCTTGCGAACACGCTGACACCGGCAATGCAGATACAACAAAATATTCATTATATCGCACCAAATTACGGAGCAAAACTCTTTGAAATTTATTTCCAGAATTTCACGAACACCTATCTTCCTCCCGCAGCATTCGAAGCTTATCTTCGTGATGGAATCCATGCAGATGACCGAATTGTAAGGATTGGTATTTCGACGCGTCCCGATTGTATTTCCGAGGAATATTTAATGATTCTGAAAAAAATTTCAGAGGAGTTCGGATTGGACATCAGCATTGAACTCGGACTTCAGAGTGTGAATGCATCTACATTACGTATCATCAATCGAGGACATGGTCTGGCGGAGTATATTGATGCGGTACTGAGCATTCGACCGTTCCGCTTTGAAGTATGTACGCATCTGATTACCTCATTGCCTTGGGATACGAGGGATGATATAATAGAAGCGGCAAAAATTCTGAGTGTGTTGCATACAAACAGCGTGAAACTGCATAGCCTTTATGTCGAAAAAGGGACACCCCTTGCAGCCATGTATCTCAGCGGCGGGTTTCAACCAATTGCATTACCTGAATATATTGCAAGAACAGCCGATTTTTTGGAATACTTGGATCCCGGTATTTCGGTACAGCGTTTGAGCGCGCGTGTACCGGAAGAGGTCAGTTTATTCGCAAACTGGGGACGAAGCCATTGGGTGCTGCAAGATATGATTTTGGACGAATTGCGCAAACGAGGCAGTTTTCAGGGAAGAAAAAGCGGATACGGGTGCGATGCACAGGTTCGGAAATTTTTTGTATATTAAGGTTTTAGGACATTAAGATGATGGACACGGAAGAATATAATATCAATTGGAGCAGGTTTTTAATCC
>CAYUFL010000020.1:15380-32855 GCA_964444065.1 uncultured Lachnospiraceae bacterium | reverse complement strand
GTGGGCGTTGCGCCGTAGAGCATTCTGATATAGTCCTGCATCTCACCGCAGAGAAAGTCCGGCATTGTAATGACTCGATTGCTTTTCTTCGTTTTGGGCGAGGTGATCACATCCTTGCCTTTGAGCCGCTGGTAAGATTTATTGATGGATACGGTGCCTTTCTCGAAATCAAAATCCTTCGGTGTCAGAGCCAGCAACTCCCCCACCCGAATGCCGCACCAGTAAAGCATTTCAAAGGCGTAGAAGGAAATCGGCTTATCCATCATGGCGTCGACGAATTGTTGGTACTCCTCCTTTGTCCAGAACAGCATTTCCTTACGTTCCTCCACGCCCATGTTTCCGGCCTTAGCCGCCGGATTAAGTCGTAGGTCGTAAAATCGCACAGCATGGTTAAAGATGGCACTGAGCTGGTTGTGGATGGTCTTGAGATATGTTGCGGAATAGAGTTTCCCATTTTTGTCCTTCAAAGTACGCATCTCGTTCTGCCAGTCAATAACGTCTTTTGCGGTAATTTCGGACAACTTTCTTTTGGCAAAGCACGGCAGGATTTTCTTCTGAATAATGCTGTCTTTGGTGAGCCAAGTGTTCTCTTTCAGACGCGGCTGGATGTCCTTTTCATAAAGCTCAACGAAGCACTCAAAGGTCATATCCACATCGGCCTGTTTTTGTTGTAAAAACTCGCGTTCCCATTCCAGCGCTTTCGCGCGTGTAGTGAAGCCACGCTTGCATTTTTGCTTGCGCTCTCCCTTCCAGTCGGTGTAACGGAACATGACATACCATGTTCCATTGTCTTCATTTCTGAATGCTGCCAATGATTACATCCTCCTTCGTTTCAGTTCTTTGCGTATGAAGCATAGAATTTTTCGTAGAAATATTTGCGGTCAATCCTGCCTGCGATGGTGATACAGCCTTTTTTCTTGAGTTCTTCATTGAGTTGCCGGATGAGTTTGTATGCGTATGGTATTGACACATCCAGCGACTGTGCAACCTCATCAACCCTCATAAACATCTTTTCTGCCAAAAATTTTACCTCCTATGATTAACTTGCCGTTCTACCCGATGCAGGTTCCTGACAGGCAACCTTGCGTGGCGCTTTGCCGTTCTCTCTTCCTTGGCAGGCTCGCTCTTTGGAGGTTATGGCCTACTTCCCCGGAAGGTATCTGCTCAGACGGTCATTCAGTTAAACTTTTTTGTTTAGTCTCATTGTACTTAACATTTTTGTTTAAGTCAAGCGGCTTGCGGCAAAATACTAAACTTTTTTATTTAAGTTGTTCTTGACTGCCCTTAAACATATATGCTATACTGACGCCAGGATTAATTTAACAGGACAGGGGAATGACTATGGCAATTGGTGAAAGAATCCGGTTTATCCGCAATCTGCGCGGCATGACGCAGAAATATCTTGGAATGACGATCGGCTTTGACGAGAAGACCGCTGATGTTCGCATGGCACAATATGAATCCGGCACAAGAACGCCAAAGGCCGATTTGACAAAATCCTTTGCTGCCATCTTGGAGGTTTCTCCACACGCCCTGGATGTTCCCGATATTGACAGCAATATCGGACTCATGCACACTCTCTTTGTGCTGGAAGATTTGCGCGGTTTGCAAATCGCCGAGATCGACGGAGAGATCTGCCTGCGACTGGACAAGTCCAAAGGTCATATTTATGATGAAATGCTCAAGATGCTTACCGCTTGGCAGGAGCAGGCCGCTAAGCTGGAAACCGGAGAAATCTCAACAGAAGAATACGACCAGTGGCGATACAGATACCCCGAATTTGACACCACACAGCGGTGGGTTAAGATTCCTTCCCAAGAACTAAGCGATGCCATCGTAGCAGCTTTAAAAAAGAAGAAATAAGCACCTTTTCCGCACAATCAAAAAACGGCCCTGCTGACTTTCCAATCAGCAAGGCCGTTTTCGATGGATAGAGCATTGTTTACGGGTCATATACCCGCTAACCACTGGCGGTGCGGAATGAATGCCCCAAATGCTCGTGTTATCAAACTGTTATCAAAAGGTAAAAAAGAATCCCGAAAACCCGCATGAATAGCGAGCTTTCGGGATTTCGTTATTCATTCCCACTCGATCGTCCCGGGTGGTTTACTTGTGATGTCATACACCACACGGCTGACATGATCCACTTCATTGACGATGCGGTTGGATATTTTCGCCAATGTGTCAAGATCAATCCGCGCCCAGTCCGCAGTCATTCCATCTACGCTTGTGACCGCACGCAGTCCGATGGTGTAATCGTATGTCCGTTCATCACCCATCACACCAACCGTACGATTGCCCGGCAAAACGGCAAAATACTGCCATATCTGGGTTCGATAATCACTGTTCATGATTTCTTCGCGGAAAATTGCGTCCGCATTCTGGAGAATTTCAACCTTCTCTTTTGTCACTTCTCCAATGACACGAATACCCAGCCCCGGTCCGGGAAACGGTTGACGACTGACAATCTCGTCGTCGATATCAAGCTCTCTGCCTACTTTGCGCACTTCGTCCTTGAACAGTTCGCGAAGAGGTTCCAGCAGCGTGAAGGAAATATCTTCGGGCAACCCGCCCACATTGTGATGGCTCTTAATGACCGCCGCATTTTTGCTTCCGCTCTCAATCACATCGGGATATATCGTGCCCTGGAGAAGATATTTGATGTCCTTGAGCTTTTCTGCTTCTTCCTCGAAAACACGAATAAACTCTTCACCGATGATCTTGCGTTTTTGTTCCGGTTCCGTGATGCCTTCCAGCTTTTTGAAAAAACGTTCGGATGCATTCACCCGAATGAAATTCATATTAAAATGCTTCGTAAATACCCGTTCCACACTTTCGGCTTCCCCCTTGCGAAGCAAGCCGTGATCCACAAAAATACAGGTTAAATTCTTGCCGATCGCTTTATGAACAAGTACCGCCGCTACGGAAGAATCAACTCCGCCACTGAGCGCACACAGTACCTTATCGTCTTTTACTGTCGATTTGATTTCTTCGATCTTACGCGACGCAAAATCCTTCATAGACCAACTGCCATGCAGTCCGCAGACTCCAAACAAAAAATTATTGAGTATCTGCTCGCCAAATTCACAGTGGGTCACTTCGGGATGAAATTGCACTGCATAAAGCCCCTTTTCAGGACATTCCATTGCACCGATCGGGCAGTCGTCCGTACCTGCGGTAACGCTAAATCCGGATGGTTCCTTCGAAACACGGTCCGTATGACTCATCCACACATTAAATTCCGGTTCTGTCTTTTCAAACAAAACGCTTTTCTGTTTGGTTTTTAAGTGGATTCTACCATATTCACTGACATCACAGTGTTGCACAGTGCCGTCGGTCGATTTGGCGATCAACTGCATTCCATAGCAAATGCCAAGTACAGGAATACCGAGCCGGAATACTTCGTCGGAACATATCGGCGCATTGGGCGCATAGACACTGGAAGGCCCTCCGGTCAGAATAATACCTTTCGGGTCTTTCTCGCGTAAGATATCAAGCGAAACATCATAAGGCAATACTTCACAATAAACATTGGCTTCCCTTACTCTGCGTGCGATGAGCTGATTGTACTGTCCACCAAAATCTAGGACAATGACTGTTTCTTTTTCCATCATGTGGTTAAAACTCCTTCGAATAATTCGGAGACTCTTTGACAATTGCAATATCGTGCGGATGACCTTCAATAAGAGATGCGGCGGTTATTTTTACGAACTGTGTTTTTTCCTTCAACTCTTTAATTGTAGCACAACCGCAATACCCCATACCGGCACGGAGTCCGCCGATCATCTGATAGACAACTTCTGCCACAGTTCCTTTAAAAGCAACGCGAGCTTCCACACCCTCCGGCACCAGCTTTTTCTGATTTTCGTGAAAATTCCGGTCGCTGCTGCCAAACTCCTGATGCATCGCTCCAAGAGAAAGCATGCCTCGATAAGATTTGAATCTGTGCCCCTGATATATCATTGCTTCTCCGGGACTTTCGTCCGTTCCGGCAAGCAGACTGCCGATCATTACTGTCGAAGCTCCCGCAGCAATTGCCTTTGTAATGTCCCCGGAATATTTGATTCCGCCGTCAGCGATAATCGGAATATCGAATTTGTCCGCCATTTCCGCGCAATCCATCACCGCGCTGATTTGGGGAACGCCGATTCCTGCGACAATTCTTGTCGTACAAACAGAACCGGATCCGATTCCCACCTTCACCGCATCCGCCCCTGCTTCAATCAAATCCCGTGTTCCTTTTGCCGTTGCAACATTGCCGGCCACCACTTGCAAATCAGGATAGGACTCTTTGATCGTTCGGATTGTCTTAATCACATTGTCCGAATGTCCGTGTGCCGTATCGACAACGATGACATCTACTTTTGCCGTATATAATGCAGCAATACGATTCAGACAATCGGAGCCGACCCCTACGGCAGCACCGCAAAGAAGTCTGCCAAACGAATCTTTCGCAGCGTTGGGATACTGGATCGATTTCTCAATATCCTTGATTGTAATCAGACCTTTGAGATTACCGTCACCATCGACAATCGGAAGTTTTTCAATCTTGTATTTCTTCAGGATTCCTTCCGCTTGTACCAGCGTTGTTCCTTCCGGTGCAGTAATCAGATTATCTTTCGTCATGGCCTCGATGATCGGTTTATGCGGATCATTTTCAAATCGCAAATCCCGATTCGTAATAATCCCGACCAGTTTTTTTTCTCTGACAATCGGAACACCCGAAATGTGATATTTTTCCATTAATTCCAATGCATCGCCAACCGCGTGCTTTTCGGTTAAAAAAAACGGATCGATAATGACGCCGTGTTCACTTCTTTTTACTTTATCAACATGCTCTGCCTGTTTTTCGATTGACATGTTTTTATGAATTATACCGATTCCGCCCTGACGTGCCATCGCTATCGCGAGTTTACTTTCCGTGACAGTATCCATACCTGAGCTGATTAAAGGGATATTCAACTTAATCTTATTCGTTAAATTGGTTGAAACGTCTATATCTCTCGGAGTAATGTTACTCTTCTGAGGAATCAGAAGCACATCGTCAAAAGTAAAACCTTCTTTCACGATCTTGCCCATATTCTCCTCCGCTCTTCATAATATTATCATTTATCATAACAAATATTTGTTTTATTTGCAAAGAAATCTGCACGAAAGTTTCGAATTAACAGGATATTTACAAGCAAAAAATCGGATGGTTGTCATCCGATTTTTTCGTAAAATTTCTGTTTGAATTTATTGTTTTTTTGCCATCTGAATAATTGTTTTTTTCGGGCATTTTTCGACACATATACCGCATTCCACGCATTTCGTATAATCGATGGTCGGCAGGTTGGTTCCTTCCTCGATCTTAATCGCATCATGCGGGCAATTCTTGACGCATATTCCGCAAGCGATGCAACCGACTTTACATACAGAAGTAACATCTTTGCCTTTATCGTGAGAATTGCACATGATGTGTACTGTTTTAGGATCAGGCACCAAGCGAATAACGCTCTTCGGACAAACACTGATACATGCACCGCATGCCGTACATTTCTTAGGATCGACTTCGGCAATGCCGCAATCATTGATATGGATCGCATCAAACTTGCATGCTGCAACACATGTGCCGTATCCCAGACAACCATATGCACAGCCTTTGTCTCCGCCCATCGCAATGACTGCTTCCCGACAGTCTTTTACGCCATAATATTCGAATTTTTGAGTGACGTTGTCTCCGCACCCTTTACAACTGACCAATGCAACATTTTTTACGCTGGTATCGACTTCCATACCCATAATCGCACCGATTTTTGCAGCTACGTCAGCCCCGCCGACCGGGCACTGATTCAGTTTCGCGTTACCGTTTACGATTGCGTCTGCAAGCGCATCACATCCCGGAAAGCCGCATCCGCCGCAATTCGCACCCGGAAGCACGTCACGCACTTCTTCAATTTTCGGATCCTTTTCGACCGCAAACACTTTCGAGGCATACGCCAGTCCTCCTCCGAGAATCAGACCCATAATGCCGATCGCAAGTGTAGCAACTAATATATCATTCATTTTCTGTTTTCCTCCTACTTTCTGCCTACAGCGAAATCAGTCCGGAGAATCCCAGAAACGCAAGGGACATCAGACCTGCCGAAATCAATGCTATGGGGAAACCCTGGAGGCTTTTCGGAATATTCGAAAGTTCCAATCGTTCACGGATCCCCGCAAACAATACAATTGCAAGTGTGAACCCAAGAGCGGCTCCCGTACCGTATACGATCGATTCGATCAGATTGTATCCGCTCGTAATATTGATAATCGCTGCACCCAGAACTGCACAGTTTGTCGTAATCAGTGGAAGATATACGCCCAAAGCCTGATACAGCGCAGGGCTAATTTTCTGAAGCACCATCTCAACAAGTTGGACGAGTGCGGCGATAACGAGAATAAACGCAATCGTCTGCAGATATCCGATATTGAGCGGTTCTAAAATCAAATACTGAACACCGTAAGTAACGGCACTGGCAATTGCCATAACAAATGTAACGGCCATGCCCATTCCGATTGCAGTATCAACTTTTTTGGATACACCCAGAAAAGGACAGATACCGAGAAATTTTACCGTAACATAGTTGTTTACGAGTATTGTGCTTAAGAGAATCAGTATCAGTTTCATTCGCAACAACCCTCCTTAACCTTACTTTGTCTATCCTGTAGTTTATTCAGTCCTCCGATTAAAAGACCTAGTAAAAGGAAAGAACCCGGGGGAAGTATCATAACAAGCATCGGCATGAAATGACTTCCGAACAATGCAATGCCAAACACCGTACCATTACCCAAGATTTCACGGATAATGCCCATAATCGTAATTGCGAGAGTAAATCCGATTCCCATCCCCAAACCATCAATTACAGAGTAGAGCACACTACTTTTATAAGCAAATGCTTCCGCTCTTCCAAGAATAATGCAGTTAACAACAATCAGGGGAATGAAAACCCCCAGAGAATTAAACAATGCGGGAACAAATGCTTCAAGAACCATTTGCACAATCGTAACGAATGTAGCAATGACAACAATAAAGCAAGGAATACGAATCTTTGCAGGAATTACTTTTCTCAGCAGAGAAATAAATAGATTGGAGCAAACCAATACAAATGTTACCGATATACCCATTCCAATACTGTTAAATGCAGATGTTGTTACAGCAAGCGCCGAGCACATACCAAGCAGGAGTCGGAATACAGGATTTTCTGCAATGATCCCGTTTGTGAACGTTTTTAATAGTTTCATCGATTAATTACCTCCCTGCAGTTCCAAAAATGCCGATCTTGCCATATTTACAGCTTTGGTTACAGCTCTGGAAGTGATTGTCGCACCGGTAATCGCCTGAATCTGGCTGTCGTTCGGAGTACCGAGTTTGATTACCGTCAATTCCGAACTGACCGTTTTCCCTTGGTATTGATCGATCCAGTCGGTTTGCGCTTTTGCACCCAAACCTGCTGTTTCAGTCTGGGTCAGCACTTTGACTCCACCAAGTGTTCCGTCCATATAAATTCCGGTCAATGCAACAATGTCGCCGCTGTATCCTTTGGAAGTGGTTTGAATTGTATACCCGACTACTTGTCCGTCTTTATATGCAATATAGATTTGATTGAGTTCATCGGTTGTCAATCCGTTTTTTTCGGCAATTGATGCCAACTGATCATCCGCAACGGCTGTAAAATCGGTTGCGTCCGGCATAACGTCGGTTCTTGCCGCAGTCGCCGCAGCTTTTTTTGAAGCTTCAATCATCGGTGCTGTAATTTGATTCGTGTAAGCGAGAGCTCCAGCGGCAATTGCACTGATGATCAGCAGAATAACAGACAGCTTAATGATATCACGCATTTTTCTTCACCTTAACCTCTCCGTATTTTTTCGCTTTTACAAGCTTGTCAATCAACGGGGTGGCTACATTCATCAGCAGAATGGAATAGCATACGCCTTCCGGATATCCGCCGTAGAAACGAATCACGCAAACAATGATGCCCATGCCGATTGCGTAAATAATTTGACCTTTGATCGTTGCCGGGCAGGTTACATAGTCGGTCGCCATAAAGAACGCACCGAGCATCAAACCGCCTGCGAAAATATAGGTCAGCATTTCGCTGAAATTATACCCTGCGATCAACGTAAAAATTGCAACTGTCCCGATATAAAACACCGGAATATGATAAGTGATTACTTTTCTTACAATCAGGTAAATTCCGCCCAAAATCAACGCCAACGCACTGACTTCACCGATGCAGCCATAAACGTTCGGTCCGCCCAAAAACAACTGCAAAGTACTGGGCATTGCAACACCGGAGGTGCCAATCAACCCTTCTTTCAGAATACCGAGCGGGGTTGCAGATGAAATTGCGTCAGCAGGCAAATATGCACTGCCCGTCATCAGTGTCGGCCACGACGCCACCAACAATGCTCTTGCGGCCAGCGCCGGGTTCATGAAATTGTGCCCGAGTCCGCCGAAGAGTTGTTTCACAATGATGATCGCAAATGCGGAGCCGATAACGGCAATCCACCAAGGTGCATTGATCGGCATATTCAGGGCAAGCAACACACCTGTGACAGCTGCCGACATATCTTTAATTGTTACATCCTGTTTCATGAGTCTCTGCGTCAATAATTCAGCGAGAATACAGGTTGCGGTACAAATTGCAATAAGAACAATGGCATAAAATCCGAAAAATACTGCGCTCAGAACCATAGCGGGCAGAAGAGCGATCAAAACGTCCGTCATAATTGAGCGAGTGGTTTGTTTTCCTCTGATATGAGGAGAGGACGATACGGTTAATAATTTTTCACTCATATGATACCTCCTATCCGTTGTTTCTGCGTTTTTCTAAAATTTGTTTTTTGGCAACTCTGATAGAAGAAACCAATGGTCTTCGTGCAGGACACACAAATGCACAACTGCCGCATTCGATGCAATCCATTGCGTTGTATTCTTCGCATCTTTCAAAATCACCTTTTACGGAGAATCCTCCGATATATTGCGGCATCAGGTGCATCGGACATGCCTGTATACATTTACCGCAGCGAATACAGTTGGATGGTTCTTCTACAAAAGCATCTTTTGCATTTAAGCATAAAGTACCGCTTGTACCTTTATTTGAGGGCACTGCAACATCAAATATCGCAAAACCCATCATCGGACCGCCGAGAATCACTTTTGCAATATCATCGCTCAAGCCTCCGCAATAATCGATAATCTCATTTACCATCGTACCGATACGGATTTTGAGCACTTTTGGTTCTTTGATACCGCTTCCGGTAACGGTAGTGACGCGTTCGATCAACGGCATCCCCTGGCTCACCGCTTCATAAATTGCAATTGCGGTCCCTGAGTTCGAAATCACACATCCGACTTCGGAAGGAAGTGCACCGGAGGGAACTTCTTTGCCTGTCACCGCCGTCACGAGTTGTTTTTCAGATCCTTGCGGATATTTGGTATGAAGCGAATAAATTTCGATGGAATCGTCTGCCGCGTTTTTGATCGCTTCAATTGCATCCGCCTTGTTGTCTTCGATTCCGATATACCCTTTGGACTGACCCAAAATCTTCATCATGATTTTCAGTCCGCCGACTACCTTTTCAGGCATTTCTTTCATCACAGCATGATCACTTGTCAGATACGGTTCGCACTCTGCACCGTTAATGATCAGATACTCGATTTTTTTGTCTGCCGGAGGAGCCAATTTGACTCTGGTGGGGAACGTTGCTCCGCCCATGCCGACAATTCCGGCACCTGCGACAATATCCAGCAGTTCTTGTACAGACAAATCCTCCCAGTTACGGGCTTTCATTGCTTCATCCGGGGTGTCTTTAAAATCGTTTTCAATCACGACACACAACATTTTCTGTCCATTTCCGGTCAAACGCTTTTCAATCGCTTTTACTTTGCCGGAAACGCTGGAATGAATATTCGCCGAAACAAATCCGCCTGCCTGTCCAACCAACTGCCCCATTTTTACTTCCTGTCCGACTTCAACGACGGGACTGCACGGAGCACCGATATGCATTGACATCGGCAGAACAATCTCCTTCGGAGCAGGCATTGTTTCAATGGGAAGCTTGTCGGTATACTGTTTGTTGTAAGACGGATGGATCCCGCCTTTAAATGTAGCATGCTTAATTTCCATTGCGTTACTCCATTTTTTATATTTATTGTTAACATATACTAAGCTATGTTAGGACAATCAAATAATTGTTGCAGCGTAAACGATACCACAAAAAAACGACATATATCAGAATCGGCTGCATTTGAATCAAATTTTGACAAAAGTGAGTTTTGAGAAGCATTGCCGCAGAAGCATTCAGTAAAAAATCCGATCGCACAGCATAAAAAAAGTGCACACAAAACATCCATCCAGTAATACCGACCATGTTTTGATACCGAAACACAATCTCAACCGCAACTGAAAATCTGCTTTTAAAACTACTCTTCTCAGTAGATGATAAACGATAAAAGAAAAAATCAAGAAATTTCATAAGAAGTTTGGTGATTTGGGGATTTCGGTTTTCATTGGTTGACGAAACAATTCAAATACAAAATGCAATGAAAGACAGCAAACAAGATTTTATTTCGTTTTGTTTTACCAATGTCACGTTGATCCCAAAGATAGATTGCGGGGAGACAATTTCGAATACATTATATCACCGTCTGCAAGCAATTGTCAAAAACAAATCCATTTTTTATGGAGAAAAAATAATTGTTGTATTTTACTCTCCGCAATCAATCAAATTATACGCAATAATCGGAAAAAACCAATAAAAATTCGATTTTTTATGGTTCGCCTCGGCATATGGACAACGATTCACTTCAGACTAATTTGAAGACATAGAAAAAATATAAAAACAAGGAAGACCATTGTCTTCCCTGTGCCGTTAACCCGTATTACTTTTTGTATTTTATTCGGTATCCGTCAAAAAAAGCAATGTCTCCTCAAGCGCTCTGCCCGCTTCCGGAATCGGAAGCAGAATAAAATCATGCTGCATGCCGATATACGGAAAGAAAACGAATCGGCTGTCGGCTTCTTTGACCTTTTCCCGAAGCAATTCGCAGTCAGCAAAAAATATTTCATGCGTACCGTAGAAAACCGCAACATCTCCCAAGCCGTTCATATCTCCGTAAATCGGCGAAAGCAGCGGCAATCTCCTGTCGCTTTCTCCGTCGGCATATTCGATGCCTGCCTGAATCAAACCCTCTGCATTCAGCATCAAATCCAAATCTTCAAGATCTTTCATGCCGGGATTGCTCATTGTAATATCCAACCACGGTGAATACAGTACGGTTTTGTGAGGCATTGATTTCCCCTCATTCCTGAGTTTCTGCAAAAACGCCAACGCAAGTCCGCCTCCCGCGGAATCACCCATTAGGAAAAATTCATCATCGTGATATTTTTCCATCAAATAAGCATAACTTTTCTCAAGCATTTCATATGTCTCCAGATAATTATGTTCCGGAGCCAGCGGATAATCAATGAACGTTACTTTGCATTTCAGTCTATCGACTAATGTGCGCATCAGTCTCCAATGTACCGGAAAAGCTTTTTGCGTGTATGCGCCTCCGTGCAGATATACAATGTGCATGCTGCCGCATGTTCGTTTGTGACAAAGTGTTATGGTATTTCTGCCCAAGATTTTTACTTTGCCGATATTGTATCGGAAAATAATCTTCAGAGGAATAAATCTCACATACAATCTTTCTATCCGCTTAATCAGTTTCGAATTTTTTACATTTAAAAACTTTAAAACTGCTTCTATTATTCTTGCCAGTCTGCTGGGCATTTGCCACCCCTTGTTTTTTTATTTGATGCAGATTTCACCTGCGAACTTATTTTTTATTCGGAAACAGCACCGGTTTCAGATATTGCCCTGTATAGCTGTTTTTGACTCTTGCAACCGCTTCGGGCGTTCCGCGTGCAATGATTTCACCCCCACCGTCTCCGCCTTCCGGACCGAGGTCTATCAGATAATCCGCACACTTGATCACATCCAGATTATGCTCGATTACAATGATGGTATTCTCATTATCGCGCAGTTTGAACAATACCTGCAACAGTTTGTCCACATCCGCGATGTGAAGACCTGTAGTCGGTTCGTCAAGGATGTACAATGTTTTACCTGTTGCCCGTTTTGAAAGTTCGGTAGCCAGTTTAATGCGCTGTGCTTCTCCGCCGGATAATGTTGTGGACGGCTGTCCAAGCTTGATATAACCAAGACCAACATCATACAGCGTTTTTATTTTATCGTAAATACGAGGGTGGTTTTCAAAAAACACCAGTGATTCTTCCACGCTCATATTCAAAACATCCGCGATGTTTTTCCCTTTGTACTTGATTTGAAGCGTTTCATTATTATAACGCTGTCCTTTGCATACTTCGCACGGAACATAAACATCGGGAAGAAAATGCATTTCTATTTTTATAATACCGTCACCCGAGCAGGATTCGCATCGTCCGCCCTTGACATTAAAGCTGAATCTTCCTTTTTTGTAACCGCGCATTTTTGCTTCCGGCGTACTGGCGAACAAATCACGAATCAGATCAAAAACACCGGTATATGTAGCAGGATTTGATCTCGGCGTTCTTCCGATGGGAGACTGATCAATATCGATCACTTTGTCTATATGCTCAATTCCTTCCACACTGCCATGTTTACCGGGTTTCATCGATGAACGGTAGAGCTCTCTGCTGACGGCTTTATAAAGAATTTCATTTACCAACGTACTTTTGCCGGAACCGGAAACTCCCGTCACGCAGGTAAACGTACCGATCGGAAATGATGCATCGATGTGTTTCAGGTTGTTCGCGTATGCATCTTTGACTGTCAGGAAATCTCCATTCCCCTTATTTCTGACATTGGGGATTTGGATCGTCCTATCGCCGGACAGATATTGTCCCGTGATAGACTCCTTGCAGGCTATGATATCCTGAGCAGTCCCCTGAGCAACAACCTCGCCTCCGTTGATTCCCGCACCGGGACCGATATCAACAATATGATCGGCGTGCATCATGGTGTCCTCGTCATGCTCGACAACAATCAAAGTATTGCCGATATCCGTCAAATGGCGCAAAGTCCTGAGCAGCATCGCGTTATCCCGTTGGTGCAGTCCGATACTGGGTTCGTCCAGGACATAAAGCACCCCGGTCAGCTGAGAGCCGATTTGCGTGGCAAGACGTATCCGTTGGCTTTCTCCTCCGGAAAGAGACGCTGCGCTTCGGCTTAAACTAAGGTAGTTGAGCCCGACATCATTCAAAAACCCAAGTCTGCTGTGTATTTCCTTTAAAACAAGATGTGATACCATTTTTTCGGTTTCGTTAAGCGTGAGTGCACCGAAAAATCTTAGCGTATCCTTCACTGATTTTTCTGTCAGATCAATGATATTCATTCCACCGACGGTTACCGCAAGACTGCGCTCGTTTAATTTTTTCCCTCCGCACAGTTCGCACGGAATGTTTGCCATATAACGCTCGATGCGTTCCCTCATCATTTCGGAAGAGGTTTCTTTATATCGTCGCTGCATATTGTTAACAACGCCTTCAAACATCAGATTCTGTTCTTTATATCCGGTGAAGTAACTGTTGAAAGCTACATGCACAATCTTATCGTCTCCGTACAGCAGCGCGTGCACAAATGCCTCAGGGGCATCTTTTATCGGTGCATCCATGCTGAAACCGTAATTGTTGGCAACCTCTCTGATGATCGAATAATAATATCCTTCTTCATCATTTCCATAAAAGGACAGTGCACCCTGATTTAATGAAAGTGTTTTATCCGGGATCAGAAGATCGACATCAATATGTTGATGAAATCCGATACCGTTACAGTCCGGGCACATGCCGAACGGTGAGTTGAATGAAAAATCACGCGGTTCGGGTTTACCCATCGATATACCACATTCCGCACAGGCGTAATTTTCGCTGAATAATTTTTCTTCGCCTTCGGTTTTATATACAACGAGTCCTTCCGAAAGTTTCAACGCCGTTTCGATGGAATCCGACAGCCTGCTGCGGATTGAGTCGGAATGCTTCAGCCGATCAATCACAACACTGATGGAATGTTTTTTATTTTTATCAAGCTCGATATTATCACTTAATTCATACAGTTCGCCGTCTACATATGCACGGACATATCCGTCTTTTGCCAGGTTTTCCAGCAGTTTTTTATACTGTCCTTTTTCACCTCGTACAACAGGTGCAAGAATCTGGAATTTTTCGCCTTCCGCGCCGTGCATGATTTCGTCGATAATCATATCCAAACTTTGGCTTTCGATGACTTTCCCGCACACCGGGCAATGGGGAATACCGATGCGGGCATACAACAGTCTGTAATAATCAAATATTTCCGTTACCGTGCCGACAGTGGATCTCGGATTACGGTTCGTGGTTTTTTGGTCAATGGAAATCGCAGGAGAAAGACCTTCAATACTCTCCACATCGGGCTTATTCATCTGTCCAAGGAATTGTCGCGCATAAGAAGACAGGCTTTCCACATAACGCCTTTGTCCTTCAGCGTAAATTGTATCAAATGCCAGACTGGATTTACCCGAGCCGCTCAGTCCTGTCAGTACAATAAATTTATCGCGCGGCAAATCAATATCTATATTTTTCAGATTGTTTTCTTTTGCACCTTTTATTCTGATAAACTCTGCCATGATTTACTCCGTTTCTGTTAATATTGTAGCATAAAAGCGACAATTTTCAATCATCAAAATTAAAACGAATTTTCGAATATTGTTTTTAATCATTCTATTTTTTAGAACGTATATTCTACATATTATCAGATTCAATAATATTTCGCAAGAAAGAATGATCCGATATTTTCAGTTGAACGGCAATACGCACTTATGATATAATGTGTTATCGTCTTGTATCTATCTCGAAAGAACGAGAACGGAGGAAAAACAATGAGAAACAAAAAAACACTTTTTATGGTGCAATTCGCACTGCTTTTGGCGATTGAAGCATTATTCTGCTTCACTGCGCTCGGATCCATCCCGATCGGTCCGATTGTCGCAACCCTTGCGATGGTACCCGTCGTAATCACTTCCATACTCCTCGGCACAAAAGCCGGGACACTGATGGGCTTTTTCACAGGACTGTTCAGTTTTATCGTATGGACATTTATGCCTCCTTCACCCGCTGCTTTTCTGTTTACCCCCTTCTATTCACTGGGTGAACTGGGCGGGAATTTCTGGAGTCTGGTCATTTGTTTTGTACCCCGTATTCTAACCGGTACGGTTGCCGGAATCTGTTATACCGCATTCAAACGCACAAAGATGAAAGACTTTCTGGTCTACGGTCTGAGTGCCTTTTTAGGGAGCTTGGTAAATACCTTGCTTGTTTTGGGCGGTATTTTTCTGTTTTTCGGGCAGGATTACGCGACATTGATCGGCATCAGTTATGATCTGGTGTTGGGCATAATCGGCGCAAGCATTCTGACCAACGGTATCCCGGAAGCCATTATCGCATGGATTGCAGCTTATGCGATATGCAAGCCTTTGAAAAAGGTACTGAAAACAGAACAACCTATGTAAGGAGACTGTCATGCTGATTGTAATTGATGTAGGAAATACAACGACGGAAATCGGAATTTTTCAGGAAGATCATTTATTCGCCAGTTTTCGTTACATTACGAAAACCGCCAGAACATCGGATGAGCTTGCTGTTCTGCTCCACAGTTTTTTAGCATTAAAAAAACTGACATTTGCTGATATCAACGATGTTATTATTTCCAGTGTCGTTCCTGACATCAATTATGCGCTAACCAGTGCGATCATTAAATATTTCGACATCAAGCCGCTGACGGTCGGTCCCGGGATCAAAACCGGAATCAAAGTACAGACGGAAAATCCAAAAGAAGTCGGAGCCGACCGTATTGTAGATGCGCTTGCTGCATATGAGCTGTACGGCGGACCGGTAATTGTCATTAATTTCGGCACTGCAACCAGATATGATTATATTACACAAGACGGTATATTCGGTGTTGCAGTGACTTCGCCCGGCATCCAAATTTCAGCGGACGCACTTTGGACGCAGGCAGCGAAACTGCCGAAAATTGAAATCGAAAAGCCCAAAAGCATCCTTGCATCAAACACGATCACCAGCATGCAGGCAGGTCTTGTCTACGGACAAATCGGTCAGGTGGAATATATCATCAAATGCATGAAAGAAGAAATCAGTATCCCCGACATCAAAACAGTTGCCTGCGGCGGCTACGCAAAAGTCATTGTTCCAAACACCGATGTGATCGATATTTATGATCCGATGCTGACTTTAAAAGGACTGAAATTAATGTATGACAAAAACAAACGATAATTATTTCAAACGGATACTGAGCGGGAACGATCTCTGTCTCGCCCCGCTTGCGGGCGTGACCGACATGCCGTTTCGCGCAATCTGCATGGAATACGGCGCGGGACTGATGACCACTGAAATGATCAGTGCCAAAGGACTTTATTATAACAATGAAGCCACGAAGGAACTGATGTCACTCCATCCGGACGAAAAAAACACAGGGATTCAAATATTCGGCAGTGAGGCACACGTACTTTCCGAAGCGGTAAAACGATATTGCAATGAAAGTGACTTTGCTTTTATCGACATCAATATGGGCTGTCCTGTGAGAAAGATCGTATCAAACGGAGACGGAAGTGCGTTGCTTTCGGACGAAAAAAAAATGGCTGAAGTTGCCGAAGCAGTCGTTCAATCATCGGACAAACCCGTCAGTGCGAAGATTCGAATCGGCATCAGTGATGCTGATATTAATTGCGTTCGGACAGTCACCATATTGCAGGACTGCGGGGTCGCTGCGATTACCATTCACGGACGAACCCGTACCCAAATGTACGCGGGCAAAGCAAATTTGGACGAAATCGCCAACGCGGTTTCAGTAGCCGAAATCCCGATTATCGGAAACGGTGATGTCACAGATGCAGCATCATACCTGCGAATGAAGGAAACGGGCTGTGCAGGAATTATGATTGGCAGAGCCGCGATGGGCAATCCTTTCATTTTCGATGAACTCACACAGTACCAATCAACCGGATCAGTTGTCATGCTTACCGACAGAGAGAAGCTGGATACAGCACTCCGGCATTTTCAAAATCTGCTTGATTTCAAAAACGAATATCTGGCATGCACCGAATTCCGAAAGCATTTGTCATGGTATACCAAAGGTATGCCGAACAGCGCAAAATTAAGAGGAAAAATTAACTGTATTGTTTCTGCGAACGAAATGATCCGCTTCATAGAGGATTATCAAAATCAAATATCAGAACCAGACACCGATGGTCAACTGTAGACAATCGGTGTCTTTTTATATTTGCGTTTTACACTGCCTTAACGCCCGTGATGCTCAGTCCAAACGGATCACACGCAACCGCAGCTTCTTTTAAATCAGATGTTTTTAAAATCCCCTGTATTTCTTCGGCAGTATATGCAGCGCCCAAGGAGCTTTTTA
>CAYUFL010000020.1:0-15370 GCA_964444065.1 uncultured Lachnospiraceae bacterium | reverse complement strand
AATAACGGATCGGCAATGACACATCGCGCCGCAAATCACTGATAAAATAACGCCCCCCCGGTTTCAAAACACGATAAATTTCATTCATGATCATGACCGGATGTTCCCATTCATGCAAAGAACCGTTCGTAAATACAGCATCAAACGACTCTGATTCAAACGGAATCTGCTCGGCATTTCCAAACTGATAAGAAACGCGATCATTCAGTCGGTATTCCGATGCATTTTTTTGCGCAACCCGAATCATATTCGCGCTGATTTCAATACAGTTCAAATCGCTGTTTTCAGTTTTTTTCAACCATTCCAGCCCGAGATAGCCCGGACCCGGTCCAACTTCCAATACATGCCCGCAGTGAATGCCGCAACGAATGATCGCATCCGTCTCGATCCATCCCCGATCGCGCATTCTACGCTGGAAAATGTCGTAACCCACCACATCAAATTCCTGCTGAATCCCTTCGTTTGTTTCGATCATTCTTTGTTTTACCATAATAGCACCTCTTATTTATATAATATTTTATATTAAAGTTTGTATATTTACCTAAAAAAATTAATAATAACGATCCAAATCGTTTTTTAAATTCGACAGCCACTGCAATTCAGCAGACAGATGAATAGCCGAATGATCCATAATTGCAAATGCATAATCGGGCACATATGGATTTTCTCGTTGCATTGTTTGATGATTTCCAAGATGCAAAAGTGCCAATTCGAGCCCGGAAATCCTGGTTTGGATGTAAGATAAAACATCCTCTTTCGAAAGGCTCTTCATGAAGAACACTGCAATATCAACCGGATACTGCACAAAGTCATCCTGTTTCCAGAGTTCATGCAACAGACGAATAAATTCTCTTTCCCCGTTTTCTGTGATACGATACACTGTCTTTGATGGACGGCTCCCTTCTTTTAACTCTTGCACAATTTTTACGTATCCTTCATCGGTCAATTTAGACAGCGAAAAATATATGGAACCGAATTTAATATCCGTCCAGTCACCCATGTATTCTTCAATCGTCTGTTTCATTTCGTACCCGTGCATCGGATGCCGCGTCAGTATTCCCAAAATCACAAGTCGGATATTTGTCATTCATTCATCCAATCATATACAAACTTGTATATGATTGGATCAGACACGAATCAATAAGTCAATCCTCTGACACCGTATCTTTCAAAAAAACATACTTCGTCTATTCAAATAACATTAAAAAACTGCCCGCTAAAATTCAGCAGACAGTTTAAAACAGATTACAATTGAATTCGTTCTTTGATATAGTCCGCAACCTGATCGATCGGCACACGTACCTGCTGCATACTGTCGCGCTCCCGCACGGTCACACAACCGTCGGTTTCGGTGTCAAAGTCAATCGTTACGCAGAACGGCGTACCGATTTCGTCATGTCTGCGGTAACGTTTTCCGATGTTACCGGTTTCGTCATATTCGCAGTCAAATTCCTTGATCAGTTTGGCGTACAGCTCCTGCGCCGGTTCGTTCTGTTTCTTGGTCAAAGGAAGAATACCTGCTTTATACGGTGCAAGAAACGGATGCACGTGGAACACGTTTCGTTCGCTGCCGTCTTCCAACGTTTCGCATTCATACCCGTCGCACAGTACGGCAAGGAACAGTCTGCCTGCCCCGACGGAAGGTTCGATGCAGTAAGGAAAGAATTTTTCATTGGTAACCGGATCGATATATTTCATATCTTTTCCCGAAAACAGCTCGTGCTGTTTTAAATCATAGTCCGTCCTATCCGCAATGCCCCACAGTTCGCCCATACCGAACGGAAAGTTGTACTCGATATCGGTCGTTGCGTTTGAATAATGCGAAAGCTGTTCCTGCGCATGATCGCGCAGGCGGATATTTTCTTTTTTAATACCAATGGTGTAAAGAAATTCTGCACAATAGCTTCTCCAATATTGGAACCATTGCATTTCTTCTTCCGGTCGGCAGAAAAATTCCAGCTCCATCTGCTCGAATTCGCGGGTACGGAAGACAAAATTACCGGGAGTAATTTCGTTTCGGAATGACTTTCCGATTTGTCCGATCCCAAACGGCAGACGTTTTCTGCTGGTTCGCTGTACATTCTTAAAGTTGACAAATATCCCCTGACAGGTTTCGGGGCGCAGATACAATGTATTGACGCTGTCTTCCGTTACGCCCTGGAAGGTCTTGAACATCAGGTTGAACTGACGGATCGGTGTAAAATCAATCATACCGCATTTTGGGCACTTGATTTTATGTTCGGCAATATAGCTCTCCATCTGCTCGTTTGTCCAACCGTCTGCATTATCATCCACGCCTTCCGCACTCATTTTTTCTTCAATGAGTTTATCCGCACGAAAACGGCTTTTGCAGTTTTTGCAGTCCATCAGCGGGTCGTTGAAATTTGCCAGGTGTCCGCTTGCTTCCCAAACCCGCGAATTCATCAGAATCGTCGAATCGATCGCGACGTTATAGGGAGATTCTTTGATAAATTTCTTCATCCAGGCTTCTTTTATATTATTGAGCAACAACACACCAACAGGACCATAGTCCCAAGAATTTGCCAATCCCTCGTAAATTTCGGAACCGGGGAATACCAGACCGCGCATTTTTGTGATGCTGATAATCTCAGCCAATGTTAAACTTCTAGACATATATATCCTCCAATTTATAATGAATAAAGCAAATCAAAACTTTTCAATTTCCTCGGGAAATTATATTTTATATACTCATTCATGACTTTAAGCAAATATTTCACCGTCTGTTTGTCGGGATTGCTGATACTTGATAATTTCGTCAGGTCAATATGCAGAATCGCATGCATCAGTTCCGCTTCCTTTGCCGAGAGTTTCGGCATCAGCAAGGATGAATCTCTACATTCTGCACAAACCAATCCGCCCGCATCGTAATCAAAAAAATAGCTCACCTTGCGCTCCAGACAGGAACAACAGACATTCAGAATCGGTGCAATCCCATTAATACCGCACAATTTAAGCACAAAGGCCAATACAATCAGATAGACCGACTCCGGTTTTACTTCTTCCAACAACTGCTGGGTGAAATAAATCAACCGAAAAGTGACCGGTTCTGCCATCTTATCTTCATAGATCGCATCGACAAGCTCCATACAATAGCTTGCGCCGCAAAGGCGTTCGATATCTTTGTTCAGCCCGTAAAATCCGCGAATCACCTCGGCAGTACTGACATACGGCATTCCGCTGCTGCTCGTAAGTACATATTCACTGAAACAAAATAACTGCGCAGATGCCATATATTTGCTTTTCGTACTGAGTGCTCCTTTGGCAACCGCACTGATTTTTCCGTCGTCTTTTGTAAACAGGGTCAGCATTTTATCGTGCTCGCCGTACTTCACGGACTTTATCACAAACGCTTCCTGTTTTTCTTTTTCCATGAAAGCAGCCTTTCATTTTTGCACCAGCATATATGCGTTTGCAAAATTAGTTTAATTATATCGAAAGCACCACCATACTGCAACAAGAATATTGTGCAATCATCAATCCTAACCCAAATGCACAACTGTCGCGCCGTCCCCGCCTTCCTTAAGCCCGCCGATGCGGTAGCTCTCCACAAGAGGATGTGTTGCAAGTATTCGATCAACTGCTTTGCGCAGAATTCCGTTGCCTTTTCCATGAACAATCGTTACAATTGACAATCCTGCCAAAGATGCATCGTCAAGATATTTCTCGACTTCGATTCCGACTTCATTTGCAGTGATGCCTCTGATGTCCAATTTGGATTGAACAGTTTTCGCTTTCATTCCGGTATAGCTGTATCCAACCTGTTTCTTCGCTTTTTTGGGCTGTAATTTCGAAAGCGCGATTCTGGTTTTGATGGATCCGACCTGTATCAGTGCCTGATCGCCTTCGATGGAGAGGATCACGCCTTCGGCTTTCAGGTCGGGGATTGCAATCTCGTCCGATTTTTTAAAGACATGTATGCTCTCCTTGTTTGCATCTTTTGATATTCGATGCGGCGCAATCAGACGATTCGCATCGTCCAGTCCGTCCTGCGCGATACGGTCAATTTTCGCTTTTCTGACAGAACGTTCATTGAGATCGGGTTTGTATTCTTTTTCGGCTTCCGCCAACATTTCTTTTGAGCGTCTTTTTGCATCAGAGATGATCCGTTTTGCCTCAACAGCTGCATCCGAAAGCATTTTATCTTTCTGCATCTCGAATTCCCGTTGCTTATTTTTCATGGTTTCGTTTATCGATGCGTTTTCAACTGCGAGTGCCTGTGCTTCCTCGTATGATTGCGATGCGGAAACAAGCTTGTTTTGAAGATGCGCGATAATTTCATCGAATTCTGCATTCCCCCTGCTGAGTACGGATTCTGCTTTTTGCAAAATATCATCGTTCAGCCCGAGTTTTCTGGAAATTTCAAATGCATTTGATTTTCCGGGAATCCCAATTAAAAGCCGATAGGTCGGTTTCAATTTTTCGACGTCGAATTCGACGCTGGCGTTCACGACACCCTCGGTGATCAGTGCATATTGTTTGATTTCATTGTAATGCGTTGTTGCCAGAGAAATCGCTCCGGCATTTTTCAGTTCGGAAAGAACTGCCCATGCAAGCGCTGCGCCTTCGGAAGGATCCGTTCCTGCGCCGAGTTCATCCAGAAGGACAAGAGAACGCGCATTGACCAAATGAAGAATACCGACAATATTTGTCATATGCGAAGAAAATGTACTCAAACTCTGCGCAATGCTCTGTTCGTCTCCGATATCCGCAAAAATGTGATCAAACAAACATAACCTACTACCCTGAGCAGCGGGGACAAACAGTCCGCACTGTGCCATCAGACAGCAAAGTCCGAGCGTCTTAAGGGTAACGGTCTTCCCTCCGGTATTGGGTCCCGTAATTACCATTTGGGAATACCCCTCGCCGATGATGATATCTGATGCTACAACATTTTCTTTCGGGATCAGCGGATGAAACGCTTTACGCAAATGGATCTGGCGCATTTCAACAAGTTCCGGTCTCGTGTGATGATTCACAATCGCGTATTCCGCTTTCGCAAATACTTCGTCAAACAGAATCAAAATACGTTCGTTATTAAGGATATAATCTGCATGCTTTCCAACCATCTCGGAAAGTGCTTTCAAAATACGTTCGATTTCTTCCTGCTCTTGTGCTTCCAACTCACGCAGTTGATTATTCAGGTTTACGACAGGAAGCGGTTCTATAAACAGTGTCAACCCGCTTGCGGATGCTTCATGGACAATGCCCGGCACCTGCGCCTTGTTCTCGGTTTTGACCGGAACCACATAGCGCCCGTTTCGGATTGTAATGATATCTTCCTGCAAATATTTTTTGCTTTCTTTTGAATGCACGATCTTCTGCAGTTTATCTTTGATGGACGCATTGGCATCCCTGATTTTCCGACGAATATCGTAAAGCGCAGAGGATGCATGATCGCTGATTTCATCTTCGGAAAGGATTGCCCGGGAAATTTCTTTTTCAAGCGGAGCAACTCCCTCCAATTCATCAGCGATTTCCTCCAACAGAGGATAAGATACATTGGAATACTGCTCGGGAAGAATTTGTTTTTTTGTCTGTTTTGCAATACGCAAATCCGCAGCAATCCGAAGCAAACCGCCTTCCCGAACAACGCCGCCTTTTTGTGCATGGAATACAAAATCGCTGATTTCTTTGTAGCCCGAAATCGTAACTCTTCCTTTTGTACAAGAAAGATCGGATGCTTCTTTCACTAAATCCAGCAATGTATTGAGTCTGCCGACTCCTTCGGCAAGCTCGATATTTATAATCCGATCCGCAGCACTCTGTGTAGCCGCATATTCGGATATCTGCTGTAAAATCTTGTTAAATTCAAGATTTTTTAACAGCTTTTCTTCCATTTTTTCGTTTTATCCTTTTTATTTTTTTATGTCTGAGCTCATTGAAAATTCTGATGATCACACCTAAAATCAACAGTCCGCTTATCACAAACAGCGCGTAATCATACCATGCAGCTTTTAAAGCGTTTTTTTGTGCCAGCAATGCAACTTTTTTCACTACCGTGTCCCCGCTGGTAAATACGGCATACGCTACAGTATCCCCTTTTTGAACATCGCTCAACAGTTTTAATTTCCCATTTGATTTCATTTCGGCTATGGTATCAACCGGTTCGACCGTCATTGAAATACCTTCAACCAACGTTTTATCTACGCATGCGCTGATGTTGCCGGTAGACGCCATCACCATTTTCCAACTGCTGAAAAATCCATGATTGGATATCTTGTAAGAAAACTCATTGTTGCTTTCCGTAATCAACGGGGTTACCGTAAAATGATCAAAAGAAAAACCAACCACCGATGAGCATCGGTCCCAGATCAGATCGCTGTTTTCGGCAGGAACGTTCATGACCACACCGATCAATTCAAGTCCCTCCGATTCGCCGTAAAACAAAAAACATCTGCCGCCGATATCCGTATAACCTGTCTTCATTCCGCTCATACGGCTGTCGTAATACGGATTTTCTCCGCTGTTCTCAGTATAAGCCGTAAGTCCGTCAAATGAACTGTACAGAAATAAATTGGTAGAATACCAATAGTGTTTGGTTTTGTTTGTTTCCACATACTGATATTTTGATGCACAGATATTTTTGATGACATCCACTTTCAACGCGGTCTGTCCCAAAAGGATCAGATCACGCGGGGTAGAATAATTATCCGTATCATCATAGCCGTCGCTGTTTACAAAATTGCTTGCGGTCATGCCTATCGCTTTTGCTTTGCTGTTCATCGCGGAAACAAAGGCAGTATAACATGCCTTTATTGTCGCCGTATTGTCATTGAGTATTTTAGAACCCGCGCTGATTGCGAGTACTTTGGAAGCATCGTTGCCCGACGGAAGCAGTAACGCGTACAGCAACTGTTCCACTGTAAGCTTTTCTCCCGCTTCCAGATCGGCGACGCTGCTGTTGGCTTCCACCAAATCAAGCATTTCCTGTGTGACGATAATTTCGTCGGTAAGGCTCAGATAGTCCAAAGCAGTGACTGCCGTCAAAAGTTTTGTGATGCTTCCCGGATAATACCGTGTATCCGGATTGTTCTGAATAATCACATCGCCCGAATTCATTTCGTAGACAATGCTTCCCATATCCGAAAAAGAACTAAAGTCATAACTTGCCGCATATGCGGTGCTTGGCACTGTGATAAAACTGAGTGCAAGCAGTGCAGAAATCAGCAAAGTGATCGATTTTTTCATGCTTCTTCCCTTGTAATACTGTATAGTCGGTCAAATATTGTTTCGTTTTTGCGCAGTGTTTCTTCGGAACCGATTACGCAAACACTTTCCTGTTCGATAATACTCTGCGCAAGCGGATACAATAATTTCAGTTCGTGATTCGTAACCGAAAGAATTTTTTCTCTGTTTGCCTGCTGTGATTCCCAGCTGTCTTTTTTGTACAAATCATGCAGCATCCGTCTGCCGATCGTATAAACCGGCTGCGGTGCATCGATATCACTGATAGTGCCTATAATCAATTTGCTGATATCTTTTTCATTTAAATCAAGATCCTTTACAACATCGGGCACCTTGCGATAAACATCCAACGTCTCTTTCAGTTTGGGATCCCTGTACGAAACAAATGCAAACCCACCGGATTTATCAATGGTCATTAAGGCACCGTAGGCACCTCCCAGTATGCGAACCTGATCCCACAAATAGGCAGAAGTCAGGTGTTTTTTCAAAACCAACAACGCCGGCGAATATTCGTATCCCGCCAATTTGAAATTCGCGCCCAAACCGACATACATCACTTTGGAGGGAATAATAATTCCTTCGCTTACTGCGCCTTCCGCTTCAATTGAAAGCGTTTCAGCGCTCAGCGGAAATTCCGGCAATGTTGCAATGAACTGCTTTGTGTACTTAATCGACTCTTCTTTATGTTTTGCATCGCAAGTCAGCAATACATCCATTCCGTTACGATTTACCAGTTGTTTTACCAGACGGCTCATCTGAATCAGAACGGAACCATCATTGTTATCCAATTGTTTTTTCGTTCGAACCAGGAACTGATAGTATTTCACACCGTTCCAATACTCATTATAGGCGCCACGCGGTGTTGTCATCGCGCTCAATCTTCCGATTGCAACAGTATGGGCAGCATTAATCAGTCTGCTTTCGAACCTGGATATCTCTTCACAGACGGTTTTGTAAAGCCTCTGCGGCAAATCTAAATGTGTACGCAACAATATTTCATTTGCAATTTCATATAGCTTCGGCAAATTTTCGGCAAGTGCCTTAGCGAAAAATACAAATCGTTTTTCGAACTTCGTGATATCCGTCAGGTTTTGATGCGTATAGATATTTGCATCAATATCACCAAGATACGTGCCTATTTCATTTGAAAGTGCCAATTCGCCGTAACATTCCGTCGCATATACCCCAAGCACTTTACACAGCAGTTCCGCGGCACTGATCTGATCTGGCTCGCTGAAATTCATTCGGAAATTCAGATCGACATAGACAATGCCTCGCGTCTTGTCCGTATGCGTATAAATAACAGAACTGCCGCAATCTTCCCACTCCAAATTCGGCTTATGCAGATCTCTTTGTATTTCGTTGATTGAAAGGACCGGTATGGTATTTTTCGCTTCTTCCGAATCCGGTGCGTTCTGACGGGAGAGCAATTCCTGAGTCTGTGCAATCAACTGCCCCAGCTCCTCGTTGTCCAGACTTTCCTTATATGCTTGCAGTTTCACTTCCGCAACACGGTTCTTTTTCGCTTCCAACCCTTTTTCGGGGAGCAATCGAATTGTACTGCTATGTTTATTTTCCAGTATATATCTGCGGATTAATCCGACATAATAATCGCTGTTTTCGTTCTCGCGCAAAAATTTCAGATACGGTTCGTACTGCAAATGAATACCGGGTTTTTGGTCATACAGCCAGCTTTCCATAATATCGATATTGAAAATCAATCCTTTTGGATACGTTCCGCTGTCTGCCTCTCTGATTTCGAATTCATAGCCGTTGAGCGCAGATTTGATAATGTCAGCGTCGATCCCGTCTTGCAGCAGATTTCCAAGCGTTTCGTTGATCGTTTGCAAAAATGTTTCATATTTATCTGCTTTGGCATTCTTGGCAATAATCGAGAAATACGGTTCCCGCACACCGGTAACATAATCATAGGTGATTTCATCTGCGATATCCGCTTCTATCAATGCGTTTTTCAGCGGGGAGGCATCGGAGTCGAACAAAATATTCATCAGCACATTAAAGCTGTAGGAAAGCAGAGAATCTTCCGCTTCGCCAATTTTATAATTTGCCGTAAAAAATGCTTTCCCGTCCTGGGCATCCGCTTCGTCAATTGAATAGACAATTTCCAAATGCTTTGTTTCTTCAAACGGAGTTTGTCTTTTCGGAAGCGAATCCACAGATTTTGCCTCGTAGGCGCAAAGATAATCACGATCCAGCATCTGCAGATACTCGTCCGCATTCATATCTCCGTAAAGATACAAATAGGAATTTGAAGGATGATAGAATGTATCGTAATAACCCATGAATTTTTCGTATGTCAGCTCGGGTATCACATCGGGATCGCCTCCCGATTCGAAAAAATATGCCGTATCAGGATATAACGACAACTGAACATGACGCATCATGATTTCTTCAGGATCCGAAAATGCGCCTTTCATTTCATTATAGACGACTCCGTTGATTTCAATCGGATCGTATTCCTTTTCGATATGATAGTGCCACCCCTCCTGATAAAATGTGTACGGATTGTTTTTAATCATCGGATGAAATACGGCATCGCAGTAGACATCCATCAGATTGCGGAAGTCGGCATTGTTTTTGCTTGCGATCGGATACATCGTTTTGTCCGGGAATGTCATTGCATTTAAAAACGTATTGAGTGAAGATTTAACCAACTCAACAAAGGGCTCTTTCAGGGGATATTTTGCCGATCCACACAATACGCTGTGTTCCATGATATGCGGGGTACCGCAACTATCCACCGGCGGAGTGCGGAAGGAAACGCTGAATACTTTGTTGTCATCATCATTTTTCAGATACAACAGTTTCGCTCCGGATTTTTTATGCAAAAAATAAAAGGCTTCGGATTCCACCTCTTCAATTGTCCATCGGTCAATCAGTTCAAATCCGTGATATTGCTTCGATAAAGTGAATTCCATGCTTACCGTCCTTCATTCAAATAAACTGCTCTGATGATTCGGAACAGTTAGTTACATTGCTTGTGTTTAATTATAGTATAAATACCCGACGATAACAAACAGGCGAACCGTTTTTTTGGCTAAAATTAAAGCTTCGCATGGTCAACCTGCACATAATATGCTATACTCGTTTCAATAAGGACGGTATATTTATGACACTGAATCTGATATTGGCCGTTGCGCCGACTGTACTCATTGTATTCTTCATCCTAAAATTTGACCATTTTCAAAAAGAGCCTCGTTCGCTGCTAATAAAACTCTTTGTCGTTGGTATGTTCACAGTGGTACCGGCAATCATTTTAGAAAATTTAATTCCGATATACGAAACAGACATCAACGGAGTCTTCGGGAAATTTCTTTATGCGCTTTTGGGTGTGGCACTGATTGAAGAATCCGTCAAATTTTTCGGCGCCAAAATATTCGCATATTCAAACTCTAGCTATAATGAAGTATACGACGGAATCATATATTGTGTTTTGGTCGCACTGGGATTTGCGACGGTAGAAAATATATTCTATGTATTGCAATATGGCACTTCAGTTGCGCTGATACGCGCACTGACTGCAGTTCCGGCGCATGCAATGTTTGGCATTTCGATGGGATATTACATGTCTTTGGGCAAAGCATCATTCCGCCGGAAAGGATATTATCATTTTTTGAGTCTGTTTATGCCGATCCTTCTTCACGGAATTTATGATACCATACTTTTTTTGCAATATGATTTTGCGATGCTGATATTCATTCCATACCTTTTGTTTATGTATTTCCGCGCAATTCAGTTGATCCAGCGTACCAGCAAAATCCAACCGTTCCAATAAAATCTACAATGCGATTTCATAATAAAAAAGCATGCAATAAAATTATTGCATGCTTTTCTTATCCTTTGATTGGAGTGCGGTACTATTTCATAACCGTGTCAATCGCTTCTTTGATAATCTGCGCGCCCTTCAGCAGTTCGTCGTCCGTAATCACCAAAGGCGGCATTATTTTCAGCACTTCGTCATCCCTGCCGGCACGTTCCATCACCAATCGATTGGAAAAGCATTCCGCAGTGATTTTTTTAGCCATTGCGCCGTCCCGCACATCAATGCCTTGAACAAGACCGAGACCGCGCCATTCAAACTCAGGATGCTTCGATATGATCTCTTTTTCAAGATAATCCGCGAGCAATTTGCTCTTTCTTTGCGTCTGTGCATCAAAATCCATTGACTCGCGATATTCGATTGCGGCCTTCGCACCGACGAACGCAATCTGAACACCGCGGAACGTCCCGTTGTGTTCTGCAGGCTCCCAAATATCGCAATCCGGTCTGATCAGCAGCAATGACATCGGCAGCCCGTAGCCGCTGATTGATTTTGACAAAATAATCATATCGGGAATAATACCCGCGCGCTCAAACGAGAAAAAGCTCCCTGTGCGTCCGCATCCTGCCTGAATATCATCAACAATTAAAAGAATATCGTATTTATCGCACAGCGCTCTTAAACGCTTCAACCATTCGACCGGGGCAACGCAAATACCACCCTCGCATTGCACGGTTTCGAGAATTACCGCTGCCGGCAATTCCACACCGCTGTGATTATCCTTCAGCACTTCTTCCATATAGGCGATCGTATCAAACGTATTATAAAAGCCGAACGGGTACGGAAGAAATGTGACACCGACTCGGTTGACCCCAATGCTTTTGGAGAAATTGATTCCGCTGGTTACCGAAGCGCTGCCCATGGACATTCCGTGGAAGGAGCCGGTAAAAGCAAAGATTCCGGATCTTTGTTTCTTCTTTCTTGCAAGTTTCAGCGCAGCTTCCGCCGCGTTCGTTCCGGTCGGACCGCAAAAAGCGATTTTATGATCCAACCCCCGCGGTTCAAGGATTTTATCCTGGAATAACTGCAAGAAAGAGCGCTTCGCTCCTGCAAACATATCCAGGGAATGGGTAATACCATCGCTCTCAATATATTCCAAAATCTGTTTTTTTATATAATCATTGTTGTGCCCGTAATTCAGCGCACCCGCACCGGCAAAAAAATCAAGGTATTCGTTGCCGTTTTCATCATAGAGCGTCGACATTTTAGACCTCTCAAACACAACAGGAAAACTTCTGCAATACGAACGAACCTGGGATTCTCTTTCCTCAAAAATACTCATTTCCACCTCCATCAGCACGATTGTTATTTTAACAGATTAATATATTTTTCAGCCAACTCCGTATCGCCGCCGTACGGTTCGGCGATTCCGTTCACCACCTGATAATGCTCGCTTCCTTTTCCCGCGATCAAAAGCAGATCACTTTGTTTCATCCGACAAATCGCTTCGTAAATTGCCTTATCGCGATCAACGATGATTTCGCTGTCGCAATGGAATGATTTCAGATAAGATTCAACTTCGCATGCAATTTCACCCGGATCTTCATAAGATGGATCTTCTGTAGAGACATACACATATTTTGCATATTTGGAACATTCCGCTGCCATATCGAGTCTGCGTTGCAGGGCTTTCCCTCCGGGACATCCGAACAGCACAATAATGTCCTTATCCGGATAATACTCGTGAATAGCATGAAGCGCCACCGCAATACTGTCCTTATTGTGGGCATAATCAACAATCACGGTAAATCCGTTTTTTTCATAGATACTCATGCGCCCCGGAACAACCGTTGCACCGATGCCTTCCATAATCTGCTCGGGCGGAATCCCGCGCATATATGCAATCGCAGCTGCCGAAATCGCATTCCCGATATTAAACACACCCGGAATTTTGATCTGGGCGCGCACCGTATAGGTAGGTGTTACGAGATCAAAACTGCTCGTAAATCCCTTTTTTTCGATATTGCTCGCATAGAAATCAGCCTTCGGATTCGATACGGAATATGTATAAATCTGTTTTGCGTTTTTTGCCGCATCAAGGACACGGGCGAAGTTCGGATCATCGAAATTGATAACTGCATTTTCATATTTTTTAACAACTTCAAGTTTGCATCCAAAATATTCTTCAAAGTCACTGTGTTCATTCGGGCTGATATGGTCGTTTGTGATATTCACGAAAATCCCATAAGTAAAATCAAGTCCGTAAATACGATCCATTTTATACGCCTGAGACGATACTTCCATTACAAAATCATCACATCCGCTGTCTCTTGCTTCGCGGAGAATGCGGTGACACTCCAATGACTCCGGTGTAGTCAAAGTCGATTCTTTGGACTTACACCCATCGAATATATCAACAGTCGTGGCATAAGCTACTTTTTTGCCTGCAGTACGCAAAATATTGCGCATAAAATAGACGGTTGTACTTTTCCCTTTGGTTCCTGTAACAGCACATATCTGCGGATTCGATTTCTGGTAGTTGTAAAACCAAGCACCCAAGACTGCCAGCGCCTTTCGAATATCATGCACAAGTACATAAGCAACATCTGCATCAGTTTGTTGTTTTACTTCCGAGACATAACAAAAGGCGCCGTGATCCAGCGCTTCCTGTAAATACTCTTTTTTATAATTCAGCCCTTTGCATACAAACAAAGTACCTTGTTTCACGTCTTTTGAATTGTATGAAACATGGCAGACAGTTAAATCTGATCCAATGCCCGCCTGGTGAATTTCCTTAATTAAATTGTGCTCTTGCAGTGCCCGCAATCCATTTGCAAGGCATCGCATTCCATCTGTTTCCATCTATACACTCTTATTGCAAGAATTTCATAACATATCTTATCACTTCACATTACGAAAAGCAATACATAGCAAGGGAAAGTTCGGCGCTTTCCCGAGAATCAAAACTTCTCTGCTTCGCATGGGAAAACTCCATTCTGTTCACAGCAAATCAGTACCGCAGCTCTTTTTGCAGCGGATCGATTATCTTCTCTAATGTACCCGATTCAAACGGATTTCGCAGATGCCCCCGCTTCAGAAGTTTAAGATATGATATACTCCCTCCCAGTCGGCAAAGTTCCATATAATCTGTCCACGCATCCCCACGATCTGCCTGCATACGCTGATAAAATTCAAGTGCGTGCACCGATGCCAAAGCATAATCGATATAGTAAAACGGCAGCATAAAGATATGCAGCTGTCGATACCAATACACACCCTTTTCCATTTCCTCATTCCCGTCGTAGTCAATATACGGCATGTATTTTTTTTCAAGGGTTCTCCATAGCTGTTTGCGCTGCGCGGGTGTCAAATTCGGATTTGCATATACCTCATGCTGAAATTGATCCACGCATGCAGCATAAGGAATAAACGTCAATGCTTCGGACAGATGCGCAAACCGATATTTCTTCTCCGATTCGCCGAAAAATAGTTTCATGTAGGGATGCGCGAAATATTCCATGCTCATGGAGTGAATCTCGCATGCTTCATAAGTCGGTTCCAAGTAATGATACAGTTCATAATCTCTGCTCTGATATGCTTGCAGCGCATGTCCCGCTTCATGCGTCAGCACATCGACATCACCCGATGTCCCGTTAAAATTGGAAAAAATAAACGGAGATTCCTCGGCAGCTATGTAGGTACAGTATCCGCCGGGGGCTTTGCCCGGTTTTGCAGACAAATCCATCAATTCATGACCCGTCATAAAGTTGAAAAATTCTTTGGTTTCGTTACTCATATCCTCGTACATTTGCTGCGCGAGGCGGACAAGCTGCAGTTCATCACCCACAGGCACTGCATTTCCGTCGGAAAACAGAAACTGCTGATCGTAAAACTTCAATGTATCTATGCCGATGCGTGCCGCTTGTTCCTCTCTGATTCTGCTGCAGATCGGCACAAGATAGCTCTCCACCTGATTTCGGAACTGTTCCACGTCGGATTGACTGTAATCCGTACGGGTTAACTTTTTATAGCCGAATGAAATATAGGTGTCATATCCGGCTTTTTTCGCGATCTCCGTTCTGATCTTGACAAGTCGGTCATACAAACCGTCAAACTCATTTTCTTTGTCTTTCAAAAAATCAGACAGCGCTTCAAATGCACCTTTTCTGAGTGTGCGGTCTTCATGTTGAAAATATTTCATCAATGATGACAAGTTATGGGTTTCATCATGAAAAGAAATTTTAGCGCTCGCAAGCAATTTCTGATACTCGCTGACCAGCAGATTTTCCTGCTTCATCAGCTCAATTGCTTCCGGACAAAAGGAAGCGCACGCGGCTTGCGCACGCTCGAGAATATAACATCCCCAGGTCTCGGTGATTTCGC
>CAYUFL010000019.1:30980-33482 GCA_964444065.1 uncultured Lachnospiraceae bacterium | reverse complement strand
ATGGGATTCGAAGACGGGAAAATTTACATTTTTTTGGTTTTGGCACTCTCTTGGCTGACGGACATCCTAGATGGTTTCATTGCAAGAAAATATCATATGATTACGGAACTCGGAAAAATATTGGATCCTACAGCCGATAAATTGACACAAGTTGCGATTTTATTTGCGCTTTGGATGGGTCATCTGGTTCCGGCCTTTGTGTTTATTATCATTTTCATAAAAGAATTATTATTGTCAGTCGGAGCATTTTATTTAAAACAAGTTATAAAAACAAACATTATCCCATCCAATTACTGGGGCAAAGCCGCAACCGGATGTTTTTATCTCAGTGTCGCTTTACTGATTTTAAAAGATTATGTCGGTATGATCGGGATGTACGGAATTTATTTGACACTGGTACTCATGATAATCGCCTTCGTCAGTTATGGTAAAATACTGTTACAGATTATGAAACAGGAAAAAGCAAACTAAGCAAGCCGTCGTGCTTGCTTTTTCTTTAAGAATAATTTAATAAAGGCAATGTACACTGATTGTATGGAATCATCTAGGAGCATATATTATGACAATTAAGATACTTGCCGACAGTACCTGCGATCTTTCGTTGACTTTAAAAAGTAAGTACGACATCACGATTCTGCCTTTGTCAGTAATAAAAAATGACTGCGAATTCAAAGACGGCGTTGACATCACTCCGCAAGATATTTTTGATAATGTGGAAAACGGCAACGGCGTGTGTAAAACTTCGGCAGTCAATGTACATGAATATCAACAGATGTTTGAGCAATACGCCGATCAATACGACGCAGTTTTGCATATCAATATCAGCAAGCACTTTTCCTGTTGTCATCAAAATGCCTTATTGGCATCTCAGGAATTTAATAATGTTTACATCGTCGATTCGATGAATCTTTCCACCGGAAGCGGGCATATCGTTTTGGATGCGGCAAAGATGTCCGAACAGGGAAAAGATATTCAGGAGATCGTCTCGGCTCTCGAATCAACAACGCCTAAAGTAGAAGCAAGTTTTGTGATCGATACACTGAAATATCTATATATGGGCGGCAGATGTTCTTCCATTGCAGCACTTGGCGCAAATATGCTGAAGTTGAAACCATGTATTGAGGTGATTGACGGCAAAATGACGGTTGGCAAAAAGTATCGCGGAAGCTTTGAAAATGTGATCGAAAATTATGTCGCTGATCGACTAAAAGATCGCAATGATTTGAATTTAGAGAAAATTTTTATTACTCATACCCCATGTTCCGATGAAGCCTTAAAAACAGCGGAAGAAACGATCAAACAATATGCAGATTTCAAGGAAATTATATTCACAGATGCAGGATGTACGATCAGCAATCATTGTGGACCAAATACACTTGGCATACTCTTCGAAAGACTTTAAATAAACAAATGATATAGAGAGCCGTGAAAACGGCTTTTTTATTTAGTCATACTGTTACACCTCTGCTATCTTTGCAAAATTTTCCGCCACCAGTTTCTGCGCAGATTTTCCGTATAATACCAAATGTACCGATTGACCTCCTTTTTTTATGACTGTTTTCGAAATCAACCCGATTTTTTTACCCTGAACGGTGGGAATCCTTATCTTTTTACCTTCTTTATTTTCAGACATACTGAGATAGCCGTTTTGCAACATCCAATTACTGATTGCATAAGGTTTTCCAATCGTCTGAACTCCGTTGCCGGAAAGCAGGTTGCATAACTCAGTCGCAGTCAAAGGAATATCAGAATATAATTCTTTTCTAAATTCGGGTTTGTTCTCTTTTTCAGCACGCTGATTGATCTTTTCTCTGAGATAAATAAAACAATTTTTCACCTGTTTTCTTGCAATCGTTTCTTTATCCGCATTCTGTTTTGTGATCGGATCAATTCCGTTGATCAAATCATCCAAAAATAAAATGGCATATTTCGTTTTGGAATCTTCTCCCTGTATTGCTGCCATAGTAACCTCCTTATTTAAATCGGATATTGATATTTTCGACTGAAGATAAAATAATCCTTTTATTTTGTGATAAATAATCGGCAATTCAGGTGCAGTATCTACGATACACATTCCGTATTTGAATCGGATATGTTATACTAATTGGGAGGTTTTCTGATGAGAGATAAACAAAAAAAGAAGTTAAAATTGGTTCTCCGCACCATATTCGATTATCTCATGGTCACTGTCGGATGCTCTTTGATGGCAGTTTCCTTTAATATGTTTTGCGTTCCGAATCAAATTGCGCCCGGAGGATTCTCAGGACTTGCAGCAGTAGGCAATTATGTATTCGGCGTCCCGATCGGATTGACTACTTTTGTTATGTGTGTTCCCCTCTTTCTCTTTCTGTACAAGGATATGGGACTTCGTTCTTTCATAAAATCCCTTTTTGGCACAGGGATGTTCTCTTTGATTGTCGATTTGACATCCGGTCTTCCCCCTCTTGTAAATGATATCCTGCTGGCTTCCGTCTTTGGCGGAATTGTCCTTGGACTCGGTCT
>CAYUFL010000019.1:0-30935 GCA_964444065.1 uncultured Lachnospiraceae bacterium | reverse complement strand
ATGTTGTTATACAAAAAATTCAGTTCCATTACCATTGGCACATGGCTGCTCCTGATTGATTTTTGGGTTGTCGCAATTGCCGGTATTGTTCTGGGCAAGATTGAAATCGCTCTTTATTCGGTTATTACAATTTATGCCAGCATGAAAATGATTGATCTGCTTCAAGACGGCGTGAATTATCTGAAAGCATTTTACATCTTTTCTGCAAATCCGGATTCCATCAAGGAAGCAATATTCGAGCGTCTGAATCGCGGGGTAACCTACATCAAAGCAGTAGGCGGATATACCAATCAGAGCAAGGATATCTTGCTCTGTGTCGTCAAACGAAATCAGATCAGTGAACTGAAGGAAATTATTAAAGAAACAGACCCGTCTGCTTTTGTAATGCTTTCTGAAGTTTATGAAGTACTCGGCGAAGGCTTTGATAAATAGAAATATGTATTATCCCATATAATATTAATATAAATAGCGAATTATTAAAAATTACTTTCTATTTCAAATTAATTTCACGATTTAACTTATTATATTTTAATATTTAATTTACTTTTTTGAGTAAAAATAATATAATGAATAAATACGCTTTACACAAGGAGGTAACCTCATGAAAGAATTTAAACGTGTTCTGATTGCCAACAGAGGAGAAATCGCAATCCGCATTACCCGAGCGGTGCAGGAACTCGGAATGAAAGCAATCGGCATATATTGCGAAGAAGATAAACTATCCTTATTCAGAACGAAAGCTGATGAGGCTTATTTAATAAAAGCAATCAATTCACCGACCGATGCCTATTTAAATATTGAAGCAATTATCGATACAGCACTTGCCCGCAATGTGGATGCAATCCATCCCGGGTACGGATTCTTGGCAGAAAATGCAGTTTTTGCACATCTCTGCAATGATGCAGGAATCAAATTCATCGGACCTTCCCCGGAAGTAATTGATCTGCTCGGAAACAAAGTCAACGCCAAACAATCCGCAATTGCAGCCGGTGTACGGGTTATCGAAGGAGCCAAAATATCAACAATACAGGATGCCATCGATGTTTCATCAAAAATCGGTTATCCTGTAATGATTAAAGCCGCAGCAGGCGGCGGCGGCAGAGGCATGCGTGTTTGCGAACGCGCGGAAGATATCCCTGAATTATTCGAAGCTGCTGTGCGGGAAGCGATCAAAGCATTCGGGGATGGTGAAGTTTTCATTGAAAAATATATTAAAACGCCAAGACACGTCGAAGTGCAGATTCTTGGTGACGAACACGGGAATATTGTTCATTTGTTTGAACGAGACTGCTCGATACAAAGAAGGCACCAGAAGATCATCGAATTCAGCCCCTGTCAATCAATCACAGAAGAAACACGACAGGCAATCTGCTCGGATGCGCTGAAGATTGCGCGACATGTGGGCTATACCAATGCCGGCACAGTCGAATTTTTGCTAGATCAAGACAGCAATCATTACTTTATCGAAGTAAATCCGAGAATTCAGGTAGAACACACGGTAACAGAACTGATCTGCGGAATCGATATCGTGCAGTCACAGATTCTCATCGCTGAAGGAAAACCGTTGTCCGATCCTGATATCGACATACGTTCTCAGGAGGATATTACATTTCGGGGCGCAGCGATCGAATGCCGCATCACCACAGAAAACGTCATGAACAACTTCCTTCCCGACACGGGAAAAATTGATGTATACAAGACAGGATCCGGTCCGGGTGTCCGACTTGACGGAGGAAACGGTTCTACAGGAGCAATCATCTCTCCCTATTTTGACAGTTTACTTGTCAAAACAACAACATATGACAGGACATTTGATAAAGCGCGCAGAAAAATGATACGCGTAATGAAAGAACATGTCATTGAAGGCGTCAAAACAAACAAAGACTTTCTCATCAATGTACTGGAACATGAATCGTTCAAACTGGGTAAATGTGACACAACATTTATTGACAAGCATCCTGAATTGTTCAATCTGAAGCTGTTTGACGACAGAGAATTTAAATTGCTTAAATTCGTCGCAGAAAAATCAATCGCCACAGGCATCAATGATAAGCCTGTGTTTGAGCCGATCAACCCCATTCAAGAGTTAAAAATAGATACTCCGCGCGGCACAAAACAGATACTCGATCAAAAAGGGCCTCAGGGTATCATAGACTATATCAAAAACTCCAAAGAACTGTTATTTATGGATACAACATTGCGCGATGCTCATCAGTCGTTGTCCGCGACCAGAATGCGCACGCTCGACATGATTCGCATTGCCGAAACAATCAGTAAGTACGAATCACAACTATTCGCTTTAGAAATGTGGGGCGGTGCGACGTTTGATACTTCTTATCGATTTTTGAAAGAATCTCCTTGGACCAGACTGAAATTACTCAGAGAACGCATCCCGAACGTCATGTTCCAGATGCTGCTTCGTTCCTCCAATGCTGTCGGATACACCAATTATCCGGACAATTTGATTCGCGAATTCATTCAGTGCAGCGCAGAAAATGGAATCGATGTATTCCGCATCTTTGACTCACTCAATTGGATGGAACAGATTAAGGTATCGTGTGAAGAAGTACTCAAACAAGGGAAACTTGCCGAAGTCGCAATCTGCTATACGGGTGACATCCTGAATAAATCCAAAACAAAATATACACTCGAATATTACCTGAAAAAAGCAAAAGAAGTAGAGGCAATGGGTGCCCATATTCTGTGCATCAAGGACATGAGCGGTCTGCTCAAGCCCGCAGCCGCAGGAATTCTCGTAAAAGCATTGAAAGAAGAGATAAAAATACCCATTCATCTTCACACGCACGATACTTCCGGAAATGCGGTCGCAAGCGTATTGAATGCTGCGATTGCCGGAGTTGATATCGTTGACGCCGCACTTTCATCCATGAGCGGTCTGACAAGCCAGCCGTCACTGAACGCGATTGTTTCAGCACTGGAATTCAACGAGCGCGAAAGTGCTTTGGATATGGATAATCTGCAAAAGTTGAGCAATTATTTCGAGCGCGTCAGACCGATTTACGAAAAATTCGAATCCGGGCTCAAATCAAATACAACACTCGTTTATAAATACGAAGTACCCGGCGGTCAATATTCAAATCTGAAAGCGCAGGTTGACAGCTTCGGCATGGGTCACCGTTATGACGAAGTGCTGGAAAAATATAAGGAAGCAAACGAGATTTTCGGCGATATTGTGAAAGTCACCCCTTCCAGCAAAATTGTCGGAGATATGGCAATTTTCATGCTGCAGAATAATCTGTCGAAAGAAAACATCTATGAAAAAGGAGAGACCCTTGCCTTTCCTGAATCTGTCATAGAATTTTACAAAGGTCTGATCGGGCAGCCGGAAGGTGGATTTGACGAAAAGATGCGCAGTATTGTTTTAAAGGGTGCTGATTATATTACAGTCCGCCCTGGCTTGCTGCTTCCTGATGTTGATTTTGAAGCCATCCGAAAATATTACAAAGATAAATATGATTTTGATTTGACAGATAATGCTGTTACATCTGCGGCACTGTACCCGAAAGTGTATGAAGAATATGTACAATTTTTACGCGAATACGGGGATTTTATGAGTATGCCCAGCGACGTTTTCTTCTTCGGATTAAACGAAGGCGAATCGTTCGATATGTTGGGCGGTGTGGGCAATTCGAAGAATATCAAACTTGTTTCGGTCGGAAAAGTAGATCAGGAAGGATTCCGTCCATTCACATTCGAAGTGGATGGATTCCGAAGAGAGATCTATATTGAGGATGCCCAGACTGTACAGGCACATTATCGAAAACAAGTGAAATTGGCTGGTGAAAACGATCCGATGCAGATAGGTTCTCCGATACCGGGCAATATCGTAAAAGTTATGGTAAAAAAAGGCGATTCGATCCAAAAAGGACAGGCCGTTGCTGTAGTAGAAGCGATGAAGATGGAAACAGAAATTCTTGCAAAAACAGAAGGAACTGTCAAAGAAATATACATCGAATGCGCACAAAGCGTGAAAGCACAGGAATTACTTGTCGAACTCGAATAATGCTGACAGGTATAAACAAAAATATGATTATAAAAACCCGCAAAGCAATTTTGCGGGTTTTTTCATCTCTTGTGCCCATCTTCATTTCAATCTGTTGACCGGATCAATATCGGTTCTGATACAACATCTTTGCTTCCTCGGTATATTTTTTTATGAATTCTCCTTTTGCATCGGTGTAGGCATCACGATTATGCTCATACCTTTTCCACAAAGCAAGTTTCAGCATTTCATATTCTTTCGCAATTTCAGGATGATCCTTCAAATAATCGCGAAAATATAATTCATCATTATCTCCGTACAATCGCAAATGCAAATGGAATACACGTTCTGCAAAACCCTGTGCGGTATATCCTTTATTGAAAGAAATACGTCCGCAATCTTCCGACATACAAGCATACCCGTTCCCTACCAAACGTTTTTTAATTGCCGGAAAATCCGATTGCTGTTTCACTTCCAATAAAAGATCAACAGTTGGCTTTGCATGAATACCGGAAACCGCAGTGCTTCCAATGTGGCTGATGCGGAAAATTGCGCCCTCAGGCAGGAATGACCTTAACCGATTTCGTTCTTCTTCGTACCAGATTTTCCAACGATCCTGGTGTGCAGTAAGAATAATCGGAAACAGCTTCCATAATTCTTCCAAAGACATTTCAGAAAGTTTATTGTCCATACCGCTACCTTTTTATCTTAATTTAAATTATTTATGATGTTTTTCAGCTCACTCAGAACAGTATTGATATCTTCACCGCTGATATCGCAATGCGGGATCAGTCTTATTTTTTTTTGATCGATTATACTAACTAAAATGTTCATTTCTGCCAGACGCTGCGCCAGCAGATTTGCATCGAATCGATCCGATACGATCTCGAAAATAACAATATTCGTATGAACGCGGCTCGGATCGATACGCAACACAGGAATTCCACTAATCCCCTTAGCCAGAATCTGCGCATGACTGTGATCTTCTCCCAAACGTTTTGCCATATCTTTTAATGAAATCAGTCCGCAAGCAGCCAATACCCCAACCTGCCTCATCCCGCCTCCGAAGCGTTTTCTGACTGCCCTGGCTTTTGTCATCATTTCTTCCGTTCCCGCGATGATAGAACCTACAGGAGAAGCTAACCCTTTGGAAAGACAAAACATCACCGTATCGGCATATTGTGCAATTTCACGTACCGAGACACCCAAATACTCGGCAGCATGATATATCCTTGCCCCGTCAAGATGTACGGATAAGCCATATTCATCAGCAATTTCACGTATCTGCGACATATGATGGAGCGGTACCACCATCCCGCCTTCCATATTGTGCGTATTTTCGATGCAGATCAGTTTGGTACGCGGATAATGAATATTTCCCTTGTCGCGTATCGCATGCACCAAATCATCCAAGTCATAACAGCCGTCTCTGCCTTTCAGCGTTTTGCACTGTACGCAGGAGAGTGCTGCCGTTCCTGCTGCTTCATATTTGAAAATATGATGGTTTTCCTGCAGTATGATTTCATCTCCGCGTTCGGTCTGAATGTTTACGCAGATTTGATTTCCCATCGTACCGCTCGGTACAAACAAGGCTTTTTCTTTTCCCATTACCTCAGCGGCATATCGTTCCAGTTCGTTTACGGTCGGATCATCGCCGTAAACATCATCACCGACTTGGGCTTCCATCATTGCTATACGCATTTCTTTTGTCGGTTGTGTAACCGTATCGCTGCGCAAATCGATTTTTCTCATTTTCTCTTTCCTCCGGACAATCATTGGAAATACCTCTTATTTCAGAGTGATAGCGTCGTCCGCTGTCAACCTATGATCGTAAATGTCGATCTTCTTCCAAGCGATCCGCAATACGCCTGATATCGGTTCCGATTCGTTTCATATTTTCGAAATATTGCTCTAACTTGTTTTTTAAAAATACTAAGAACAAAATGCCGGAAAGCAAAAGCAAAAAACCAAAAACAGGAAGAATCTCATTGAAAAAATTACCCAAATTCGACAATGTAGTCATTGTAACACCTCAATTCATTTATCATATCTTATCATAACAAAAAACAAAAGAGCTTTCATTAAAGTGCGTCATTTTTGTCATTCTCAATCCTGCCGTTCTCCCATTTCCCTCTCCGATAAACAATCCAACAAATCACATCTACAACCGCATTGCTAAAGCTCATGGATATCCAGACGGAAGCTTCGGACAATGACGTGAAATGTCCGAGGAGCCACAGAATCGGCAATCGGATAACCCAAAGACGAATCATAGACATTACCATCATAGAACGAGATTGTCCGGAACCCTGGAACACACCCATAAATACCATAAAAATTGCCATAAACACATTGGAATATCCAAGATAAATCAGGTAAGTTTTACCCTGATCAAAGATACCCCCTTCATTCCCCGCAAAAAAACCGACAGTCATATCGGCTGTGACAACCATAAGCAATCCACCCAAGATCATAATGGCACAGCCAATTATCATACTGATTTTGACTGCTTCTTTTGCACGCGCAATACATTTTGCACCAAGATTTTGTCCTATAATAACTGCAAGCCCGCTTCCGATACCCATGATCGGCAACGTCACAACATTCAGAATACGGTTCCCGATTGCGAATGCAGTCATTGTAATATCTCCGTATCCGATGATAAAAAAATTCAGGACAAGAAAACCCATATTGGAAACCGTTTCGCCTATCATTGCAGGAAATCCGACCGACAGCAGTTGCTTCATACTTTCTTTGTTGTATTGCAGGTGCCGAAGACGAAGTCGAATGCCGGTTTGGGTATTTGCAAGCGTAATCACTTCGGGGATACTCACTGCAACGCGTGCCAATATTGTTGCGACGGCTGCACCCTGCAGTCCCATATCGAAAACAAACATAAAAATCGGATCCAGTATAATATTCAGCAATACGGAAATAACACTGTATATCATCGGTGATACTGTGTCTCCCTGACCCTGGCGAACCGCACTATAAATATTCATCAAAAAAATGAACGGTATTTCCCATATGATGATCATGAAATAATCCATTCCATAATCGTACATTTCGCCGCTCAAACCAAGCAATCCAGCAAGCATCGGACCAAATGCATAGTTCAGTATAATCAACAGCGCACAGAGAACAAAAGAAAGAATCACCAATTGAACCGCGCACGTTTTCGCTTTGTCCTGCCTGCCTGCGCCGGTGTACTGCGCAATTAACGACATCGCCGCAACCGAAAAGCAGATGGCAACATCCATGTTGTTATAGATGATCGGAAACAAAAAAGAAACCGCTCCTACCGCAAGCGGATTGATCAAAGTAATGAACATTGAGTCAGTCAGATTGTATACGGTCTGAATTAAATTGTTCAGCATCAACGGTGCGCTGATGCTCCATATTACTTTTGACAGTTTTCCCGTCAAAATAAAATCCCTTTTATCAAGAGATCTCAATTGTCGTTTCATTTGAATCAACCTTCGCTGCTAAAAAATATCCTTGAGTTTAACGAAAATATCAATGCCGCTTGTCCATGTTCCGATCGCGCTTCCGATATTGGCAAGTGTTACAACAAGCAGTACTTTCGTCAGTTTGTTCTTCCAAAGACCTTTCAACGATGAAAGATCCTCGGATAATCTATTAAAATCTTCTACTTTCGGTTTTCTGATCGCTGCTTCCGTAAGTCCCGCAAACCACCCTGCGGCAAGTATCGGATTGATTGCTGTAAAAGGAGCTGCAATAAATGCAGTCAGAATGGAAAGAAGATGCCCGCCTGCAAGCAACGTACCGATCGCCGAAAATGTTCCGCAATACAGAACCAGATGCAGGATTTGATTCCATCCGGAAGAAGCGGAGTCCAACACAAACGTCAATACAATCATTCCGATAATCAGAATCGGAATCCCCCACCCTGCTACTTTCCATACTTTTGATGCCGGCGGCACAACATCGTATTCCCTGACACTGATATCCTGTTCAATATATTGTGTCACGCCCGGCGTATGTGCAGCACCAACGACAGCAACAATAATACTGCCTTGTGCTCTTTTGATTTTTTGGGACAAATAAATATCACGTTCATCGACAAGATATGTCTTCAAGGAAGGAAACGATTTACCCAGTTCGCTGAGCGCAGATTCCAGCATATCCTGAGTTTTCAGATTTTCCAAATCATCATTACTTATTTCCGTATCGTCAAAAAAGCTGTAAGTTATGTTGAAAATCAGTTTCATTTTATCCCAGAACTTCAATTTTCGCCAGATTCGCATAAATGTCGTGCGGATACTGCGATCGACAGGAACAATACGCGCACCGATTTCTTCGGCCGCCTGTATACTGCTGATCATCTCCTGCCCGGGTTTTACACCAAATTGGTCTGCAATACGTTTTTGGTAGGATGACAGAATCAGATTAACAAGAAGAAAAGCAGATTTTTTCTGCTTTATGATGGTAATGATATCCTGTTCTTTCCATTGATCCTGATTTTTGAGGTTGGACAACCGATCGTTATCCAGCTCAATGCAAACGCTGTCCGGTTTCATTTCATGAATCAAATCATATGCTTCATCGGCGCTTTCTTTTGAGACATGTGCTGTCCCCAACAAATAAATCGTTTTGGCGCCGATGTTGATTATCGTAACGTTTCCGCTCAATCAATACTCCCTAACTGCAACCGGTCGTTGTTCCGCATTCTTTGCAGACCTTGCACGTTCCGTTGCGATACATCTGTGTGGACGAACAGTTCGGACAGACCTCTCCGTAAATGCGCTCTTCCGATGCAAAGTTTGTTGTCTGTTTATCATTATCTCTCGGAGAATCTTTTTTGTCAATTGCATTCTTGCTTTCTATCTCATCTTCGCAGACAGGTTTGAAACTTTCCGGTTTCACCTGACATCTTGTAAAATCACCAAGTTCGATATCAATGATTTTACTGAGCAAATCTGCGATCGAAGTAGCGTTTTTAATATACGGGTGTCGGCTGACAAACCCACTCGGTTCAAATTGCTGTCCGCGCAACAGCCTTGCGATCTCTTTTGCCGGGACATTGTATTGAAGCATATTGGAAATTGTTTTTGAAAGTGCTGCGAGAAGTCCTTTAACGACAGTGCCTTCTTTATCTGTAGAAACAAACAATTCAGCCATGTTTCCGTCAGGATAAAACCCGATTGTAACATAAAGTTCAATATCTCCGATTTTTGCAGAATGTGTTCTGCTCATTCGCATCCCGGATGGTCTTAATCGCTCGGGGACGCTGTTGCGGCAATTTTGTGCGAATTTCAGCAAATCACTGTATTGCATCTGTCCCAAATCACCTTCGTTCACGCCGTCTTCCGCGCCAAGGTTGAGCGGTTGGCACGCCTTGCAGCCGTCACGGTAAATCGAAATTGCTTTCACACCGGATGTATATGAAAGTATATATATATTGGAAATATCTTCTTCCGTAGCGTACGACGGCAGATTGACAGTCTTTGAAACAGAGCCGCTGATCATAGGCGTGATAGCGGATACCATGAGAACATGACCTTCGGGTGAAATTTCATTTGCAGTCGCAAAGATAGTACGGTGCTCGTTTTTAATGCAAGGTGCGTCCATCAAAGAATAATGCAGGAAATAACCGCTCGGATCTTTTTCCAAAATATAATCCTTTATTTCCTCGATTTCCTGTTGAGAATAATTTAAATTCTGAAGCGATTCTTCCAAAATCGGATTCACCATCTCCAGTGTCCCGCCGCCGGAAAGTTTTTTGTATACAACATGAGAATAAAACGGTTCTACTGAAGTTGCTCCGCAATCCATCGCAAAAGAAATGGTACCTGTTGGTGCAATTACGCTTACTTGCGCATTTCTAACGCCATTCTGTTCTGCAGAGATGAGTGCATTCATCCAAACTTTTTGACAGTAATCAGCCATATCCTGCAGTCCCATATATCCGAACAACTCTTCATTCAGAACGAAAGGACTGTAATCCAAATCTTCAAACGAATCTCTCATCGCCAGCGCACATCTTGCGTGGTTGCGCAGCACCTTGTTAAGATATTGTTTATTATTTTCATATTTTTCGAACGGACCGACTGCTTTCGCCATTAATGAGGACACATAATAGGAATATCCTGTCATCAGCGATGACAGCCCCGCCACGATATTGCGTGCTTCCTCCGTATCATAGCCGTACCCGATCACCATCAGCAAGGATGCAACATTCGCAAGTCCGAGACCTGTTGTACGGAATAAATGTGTTTTTCTTGCAATATCTTTTGTGGGGAACTGTCCCCAATGAACGCTTGCCTCAAGAACAAGCTGCACCAGTCCCACGACATGAAGGTAAGAATCCAGATTGATCGTCTTTTTTTGCGTATCATAAAAATTATAAATATTGATTGATGCCAGATTACAGGATGTATCATCCAAAAATGCATATTCGCTGCAGGGATTGGTCGCATTGATTCGATTGTATTTTTCTCCGTATTTTCCGTCTTCTCCTGCGGGACATGTATGCCATCCGTTAAAAATATCGTCAAATTGAAGTGCCGGATCAGCGCATTCCCATGCCGATTTCACAATTAAATCCCAAAGGCGTTTAACAGAAACAGTCTTCGAAATCTGTTCGTTTTTTCTGCCGTGCAAAACAAAATCAGCATCCGGATCTGTTTCCAAACCCATGACTTTTTGCATAAAATCATGATTGACGCGAACCGAGTTATTGCCGTTCTGTCCGCTGACTGTAGCATATGCTTCGCCATCCATGGAAATATCATATCCCATCTTTCCGAGCGCACGGACTTTTTCTTCTTCCCGTGACTTCCATGTGATGAAACTCTCAATTTCGGGATGATCAATATCCAAAATAAGCATCTTCGCGGCTCTTCTGGTCGTTCCTCCTGATTTGATGGCTCCCGCATTGCGGTCGAGACCTTTCAGGAAACTCATAACGCCTGATGAAACGCCGCCGCTGGACAGTTTTTCATTTTCGGCTCTGAGCGGCGAAAAATTGGTGCCTACTCCGGAACCTCCTTTGAAAAGCTTGGTTTCCGTCACATATTGCTCGCTGATGGAGTGTTCTCCGATCAATGTATCTTGTATGGAAAGAATAAAACATGCGGACGCCTGCGTGCGGGTATAGCGATCCGCGCTTTTGACAACACGTTTTTTTTCAAGGTCATAGTAATATAATTCATCATCATCACCGGAAATTCCGTAACTGCGTTTTATGCCTGTATTGAACCATTGCGGTGAGTTCGGAGCCCACATTTGAGCAAGGAGCGCATAGACCATTTCATCGTAAAATATCTGCCACTGCTCATCACTTCGGATAATCCCTTCATCCTTGAGTGAATCTGCCCAAAAACCGACCATTCTGTCAGCAAGCTGTCGCATACTGGTTTCATGCCCTTCCGTATTGCCCAATCCCGCTTTTCGGAAATATTTTGAAGCAATAATGTTGCATGCGTTTTTTGAATAATGTTCCGGAAACTCCAAATCCTGCATGTCGACAATTGCTTCGCCTGTCGCATGGTCAATGATTTTCGCATCGATCGTTTTATACGTAAATAAATCATATACTGTTTTTCCGGGATGTTCTTCGAGTTCTTTTGTAAAATTTCGCTTAATCAGTTCGGAAATGTCTTTAATCATACCATACCTCAATATCTTGTGTTGTGAGTTTGTTCATGTCTGCATATAGTATATCAAATATCATGTCGAATGCAATAAGAAAAACAGAAATGCAGAAAAAAAATTATTCAATTTAACATGTATTCAATATTTTGTTTCTTTGTATATGCTATAAAGTATGATATAATGAAACAAATTTACTTCTAATTCGTTAAAAGTATTTTAGCGCCAGAACCTGTGCGGGTGCGTTATGCGTACAGGTTGACGAGGACAAGGTGATCGAATATTCGGCGGATGCCTTGCGGTACGTAAAGAACCGTCAGAGACCGATAAATTCTGGGAGTAATCGCAGCGACAAATTCGGGCTTGCTTTACGAAAAGAACCTCTTTTTTGGATATGATATCCGGAAGGACTGGTTTACTTTTGCGTAAAGGAGATTATTTTTATGTGCGGAATTGTAGGATACATCGGAGAACGGGATGCATCCCAAGTGCTCACCGGCGGACTGGAAAAGTTAGAATATCGGGGGTATGATTCTTCCGGCATTGCCGTTTGTAAAGAAAGTAAAATAATTGTAAAAAAATATCAGGGGCGTTTAAAAGTCTTGGAGAATCATCTCTTACAAAACCCGGTTATCGGTTGCGTGGGAATCGGACATACCCGATGGGCGACGCATGGTGCTCCTTCGGATCGTAACTCACATCCGCATTGCAGTGAAGATGGGCTGATTGCACTGGTTCATAATGGTATTATTGAGAATTATCAGGAGCTTCGAGCTGAGTTGATCTCAAAAGGATACCATTTTCTTTCGGAAACAGACACGGAAGTGATCGCGCTTTTGATTCGGGATTGTTACCATGAAGATTTTCTGAGCGCCGTTACTGATGCAGTCAAACAATTGAAAGGTGCATACGCGCTAGCCATCGTATGCGCGAATGAACCGGATAAAGTGATCGCCGTCCGAAAAGACAGCCCGCTTGTCATTGGTCTCGGAAAAGGAGAAAATTTCATTGCATCCGACATCCCCGCCATTTTGGAATATACAAGAGATGTATACCTGATCGATAACGGAACGATTGCAGTATTGACAAACGAAAGCGTCAGTCTTTTTGATGAAAACAAACGCATGATTGAAAAAGAGATTTATCACGTAACATGGAATGCGGATGCTGCCAGCAAAGGCGGCTACGAGCACTTTATGCTCAAAGAAATCTTTGAGCAGCCCGCTTCTGTCGAAAACACACTCAGGGGTCGTCTATTCCCGGAAAACCGTGAAATAGTCCTTGACAGCTTCAAACTGACCAAAGACGATTTTGATCAAATTGACAAAATATGGATTGTCGCTTGCGGCACAGCATACTACGCCGGTTGTATCGGTAAACTTTTAATCGAGAAATATGCCAGGAAACCAGTCGAAATGCAAATTGCTTCTGAATTCCGATACAGCAATCCTATCCTGAATGATCATACGCTGTTTATCGCAGTCAGTCAGTCCGGTGAAACGGCTGATACCCTTGCTTGTATGCGTCTGGCAAAAAGTGCAGGAGCCAGAATTCTTGCGATATCGAATGTAGTCGGCAGCAGCGTGACGAGAGAAGCAGACGATGTGCTTTATACTTGGGCTGGTCCCGAAATTGCTGTTGCTTCAACAAAAGCATATTCCACTCAGGTAATCTGCATGATGCTCGCAGCATTGAAGATGGGACAACTCTCCGGGAATCTGTTACAAAATGATCTGACAAGTATGATTGCAGCATGCACTGAACTTTCTGAACACTTATCATCCGTGCTGGAATTATCCGAACAGATTGCAGAAACAGCAAAAATATTCACTTCCCTAAACAGCGTCTTTTATATCGGACGCGGACTTGATTATTATCTGGCTATGGAAGGTGCGCTGAAAATGAAAGAAATTTCATATATCCACGCGGAAGCATATCCTGCAGGCGAACTCAAGCACGGACCGATTGCATTGCTGGAACCGGGTTCGGTCGTTGTTGCATTATGCACACAAACCGGGGAATATCTGGATAAAATTATCAGCAATATCGAAGAAATCAAAGCACGGGGAGCCTACGTTGTCGCTGTCGCACAAAAAAAAGGTGCCAAGGTCGGAAAAATCGCGGATCAGGTTATTTGGATTGATGACATCTTTGACGATGCAGCAGTCATCCCGGCAGTCATCGTATTGCAACTTTTAGCCTATTACACATCTGTTCATAAGGGATGTGACGTTGATAAACCAAGAAATCTTGCAAAATCTGTTACAGTAGAATAAATAAGAATCGGCATCCGTTAAAGGGTGCCTTTTTTGTAGATTCAAACGTATTGTATTATTGTATATATATAATACGTTTCAATCTTCATTGACATTAACGTCTTTTTTGCCTATAATGAACATAATATTTAAAACAAATTCCTTAACAACATACTTTCATTCATTTCGCTGATTTACAGGAAACGGGGTAATTGTTATGTCTGTTCTCAGTAGTATATTCCTTATGCTGATTGGTATCATCACATTAATGATGGGTGCCGGGTTGTACCGGTATTGGATTACATTCAACGGAGCGATTCTCGGGTTCTTGAGCAGTATATGGATCATTCAGGAGCTCGGCGACAATTCATGGCTCTGTATCATCATTGCAATTATCGTTGCTGTCATTTTCGCATTCCTCGCCTATCAATATTATAAAGTTGGCTTTGCCATTTCAGGTGCACTGATAGGAGCTATGGTAATAGTCATTGTATCCGGATATATTCGCCCACTTTCTGATTGGATTGTATTAGCGGCAATGGCTGCAGGTGCATTGATTTTCGCAGTAATGGCTATAAAAATAATGAAGCCTTATATTATTGTTGCATCATCATTTTCCGGATCACTTCTGTTGCTTATCGGTATGGGTTATTTGATCGGCGGAAATATTACGAACACCATTTTGGATGTTGATTTGATTTCTCCCGATAACGCTTCCTACCCACTTTACTACTTAGCGGTTATACTTCTGCTGACTGTAGTTGGTATTATCATGCAGTCAAGGAAATATGCGCATTTGACTATGGATGAAATAACGAAATAAATCTGCGGTATTTCAGGTATAAATAAATTTTAATTGAGAATTAAATTATATTTATTTTAGTAAATTAATAATTTTTGATAGTATTGTGATCTTTTTGTTATAATAGACAAGAAGATCATTTTTTGGGGAGATAATTATGCCAACATACACCATGGGTGTCGATATCGGATCGACTACTTCAAAATGCGTCATATTGAAAGACGGCACCGAAATCGTTTCCACATCACTGATTGTGGGCGGAACCGGTACAAACGGACAACTAAAAACAGTGGAAGAAGCCCTTGGATGCGCTTCTCTGAAGATGGAAGATATTTCGGCAGTCATTGCAACCGGTTACGGACGCAAAGCACTGCATATTGCCGATAATGATGTAAGCGAATTAAGCTGCCATGCAAAAGGGGTGCATTTTTTATTCCCTGATGTACGAACCATCATTGATATCGGTGGTCAGGATGCAAAAGTATTGCGCATCGGCAGCAGCGGTAAAATGACCAACTTTGTAATGAATGATAAATGCGCCGCCGGTACCGGTCGATTTTTGGATGTCATGGCGAATATCCTTGCTCTGAATATTTCCGATTTGGAAAAATATGCCGCAGATTCGGATTCCCCTGTATCCATCTCGAACACATGCACGGTCTTTGCCGAGTCAGAAGTCATATCACAACTGGCATCGAACGCCAAACTCAGCGATATCATTGCCGGAATCTGCAATTCTGTCGCCGGACGCGTCGCATCACTCGCAAAAAGAGTCGGCATCGAAGAACTCGTGTTTTTCAGCGGTGGAGTCGCCTTGAATAACGGTGTCAGAAGAGCGTTGGAACATGAACTGAATACAACGATCCTCACCTCACCGCTCTCCCAATTGATGGGAGCTGTCGGTGCGGCACTTTATGCATATGGAACATTGGACAAATAGAAAAGGAGTAAATCAATGAGTGAATCAAAAGCAAACGCACCCAAAGATCCGAATGCCGCAAAATATCTGTTGCGGGAACTGACGGCAAAGCACTATGCGGATGCATGGGAAGCAAAAAATCGCGGCGAAAAAATCGGCTGGTGCGCTAGTAATTTCCCTCAAGAAATCTATACAACACTGGGACTGAAAGTGGTTTACCCCGAAAACCATGCCGCTGCAGTATCTGCAAAAGGCGGCGGAGTCAGAATGTGTGAATTTTCGGAAAGCGAAGGATATTCAAACGATATCTGCGCATATGCAAGAATCAGTCTTGCATATACAAAAAATACCGATATCCCTGAAATGAATATGCCGCAACCCGATTTTTTGCTTTGCTGCAATAATATTTGCAATTGTATGATCAAATGGTACGAAAATATCAGCAAAGATCTGAATGTTCCCTTAATCATGCTGGATATCCCCTACAATCCGGAATACGATCCGCCTCGGGAACAGATCGAATATGTCAAAGCCCAGTTTTATGATGCGATTCACCAATTGGAAGAACTGACCGGGAAAAAATGGAACGAAGAAACATTTCGTCAGGTGATGGAAAACTCAAACCGAACCGGCAGAGCATGGCTGAAAGCCGCGGGATATGCGAATGTAACACCTTCCCCGCTTAACGGCTTTGATTTGTTTAATCATATGGCAGTTGCATGCTGCGCAAGAGGTACGGTCGAAGGTGCACAAGCCTTTGAAAAGCTCGCTCAAGAATATGAAGAAATGGTCAAAACCGGAGAAAGTACTTACAAAGTGGAACAAAAATACCGCATTATGTACGAAGGCATCGCTTGCTGGCCATACCTTCGACACAAACTGGAAACATTGATGAGCTACGGTATGAATATGGTGGGAACGGTCTATGCTGCTGCTTTCGGGATCCAATACGACGATGAAGACAGTTTAATGGCGGCTTATACCAACGTCCCGAACTGCATGAACTTCGAGCGTGCACTGAAACTGCGCGTTGATGCCGCGACCAATGCACACTGCGAAGGAGCATTGATTCATACCAATCGTTCCTGCAAACTCTGGAGCGGTATCATGTATGAGCTTGACAGACAACTCCAAAATCAAGCAGATATGCCGACCGTCACCTTTGACGGAGATCAGTCCGACCCGAGAAATTTCAGCGAAGCACAGTTTGACACACGCGTTCAGGGCTTATACGAAATCATGAAAGAAAATAAGGAGAGTAAATAATGAGCAATATAAACGAACAGCTGAACCAATTCCACGATATCGCCAACTCTCCCAGAAAGCAGATGGATCGATATCTGTCTGAAGGAAAAAAAATCATAGGTTGGATGCCCGTATATGCACCGACAGAACTTGTGAATGCACTCGGTATGATACCGTTTGGGTGTTGGGGTGCGGATATGCAGATCAATGAAGCAAAAAAATATTTTCCGGCTTTTTACTGCGGTATTGCGCAAACAGTCTTGGAACTTGGGATTTCAGGCGCGTATAAAGGAATGAGTGCAATAATGATACCTGCACTTTGCGATACGCTCAAATGTCAGGGACAGAACTGGAGATTTGCCGTTCCTGATATCACAATGATCCCTGTGATTCATCCGCAAAACCGTAAACCGCAATACGGAAAAACTTTCATGGTTGCAAAATATCGTAAAATTGCAGAAGAACTCGAAAAAATAGCAGGTATTTCTTTAACCGACGGAGCACTTGCAATCGCCAACGAAATGACAAATCGACACAATGCCGCAATGCGTGCTTTCTCTGATCTTGCTGTCGATTTCCCGAATACAATCAATGCAATTGCGCGCAGAGATGTATTCAAAAGTACTTATTTTACTGAAATCGGTTCTCATACAGAAATGGTAGAGAAATTGAACGAAACGCTCAAACAAACAGTGAAAGAACAGTCCAATAAGAAAAAAGTAATTCTTACCGGAATTATTGCCGACAATGAATCGTTGCTGACGATCTTCGATGACAGAAACCTTCAGATTGTCGGGGATGATCTTGCAAACGAATCCAGACAATACCGCACGGATATTCCGAAAACTGCAGACCCGATGGATGCATTGGCTCAGCAGTTCTGTGATCGTGACAACTGCTCCGTATTGTACGATGCAACCAAACATCGTGTCGATTTCCTGCTGGAAATGGCTAACGCCGAAAAAGCAGACGGTCTGATCGTCGTAATGACAAAATTCTGCGATCCGGAAGAATTTGATTATGTACCCATCAAAAAGGGATTCGAGGCAGCAGAAATTCCTGTATTGCAAATCGAAACAGATCGGCAGATGGCACAGTTCGAACAGATCAAAACAGCCGTGCAAACGTTCGCAGAAATGCTTCAATAGAGCATTTTTCAATTGTAGAGTGAGAAACATTAGTTGTCATTCGTTCGAAAAAGTTTTTCTAAATGCCTTCGCTGTGGTAAAATAATGTGAGTTCAATTTCTAAACGGAGGTGATGATATGATTCAGATTTTTCGAACCGACAATTATCAAATTAACAAGCTGACCGAAATCGTACCGGACAGCTGGATTCATTTGGTTGCCCCTACTGAGGAAGAGATTGCCTTGGTATCCGAGAAATTGAGTCTGGAGCCTGATTTTCTTCGTGCCGCACTGGATGAAGAAGAACGATCCCGTTTGGAAATCGAAGAAGGCAATGTACTGATCCTCGTTGATACGCCCATCGTGGAAGTTGACGGAGACACATATGTCTATTCAACCCTTCCATTGGCTGTAATTTTAACGAAAACCAATCTCGTAACGGTATCGTTGAAAGATATCACGTTATTAAAATATTTTTACGATCTGCGTGTACTTGGATTTTCAACAAAAAAAAGAAACCGCTTCATTTTGCAGATATTATATCGAAACGCGACCCTGTATCTTTCCTATTTGAAACAGGTTGACAAAGCAAGCACCAAAGTTCAGATGGAACTGCATAAATCGATGAAAAACAAAGAGTTGATTCAAATGCTTCAGCTCGAAAAAAGCTTGGTTTACTTCTCTACATCACTGAAAGGCAACGAAATCGTAATGGAAAAACTGTTGCGTCAACCATTCATTAAGGCTTACCCGGATGACGAAGATTTGCTCGAAGATGTCATTATAGAAAACAAACAAGCAATCGAAATGTGCCAAATTTACATGGATATTTTAAGCGGAACGATGGATGCATTCGCTTCTGTTATTTCGAACAATCTGAACATTGTAATGAAGCTGCTGACATCAATCACGATTGTTCTGACAATCCCGACAATCATTGCAAGTCTCTGGGGCATGAATGTTAAGGGAATCCCGTTTGCCGATAATGCACTTGGATTTTGGATCGTAGTCGGCATCGCTTTGGGCATGTCCATTATCGGCGCAATCTACATGTTTCGCAAAAAAATGCTGTAATAAAAAAAGATCCGAGTTTATGTATCCTATTCGTAAATTCGGATCTTTATCTTTATTTATCTGTATTTCCAACTGTGCAGATCAAAATATTCTTTTAATTTAAAACGCATGGCGGCCGGTTCCATTACTTCTGCGATATCTGCACTTGCTAACGCCCATTGATACATTTTGTCAAAATTGCATACGATTTCGAGCGTGAGGCATCCGGCTTCTTCATTACTGACATGAAAACCTTCTCCGAAAGTTCCGATTACGCTGTCAATGTTTTTTTGATCGATCTTTACAATGAAGTCTGTTATTGACCCACCGTAGCCGTCGATAAATTCTGCGACAAACCGTTCTACATCAAATCCTTTCGAATAGCCCGCAATATCCCGAATATCATCACAAATAAATTCCATGTGCTCAATCTGACTGATCATCCCGATGCGATAGCATTGTATTTTTTCTGTATATTCCGGCTTTGCTGCAAGATAGTATATGTTGTCCACATTCATAACCGCATACGGGCTGACAACCAAAGGAGATTCAGTGGTTGCTTCCAAAGTCTTATCCGCTGCATATTGATTGTAGAAAAAAGAAATTTTCTTTTTTATCGCCATTTCGGTCAGAATTTTCTTTATATTACTGTATATAAATGTTTGAGGGTATGTATATTTGTTTGTGATACCGCCATAAAAAGAATTCCCAAATCGAAGGTCTTCTCCAACATACCTGTTTAGTACTGCAATCAAACGTTCGGCATTCTCGCTTGTAATATATTTCGAAGCCATCAATCCTTCCCATAACATAAATACATCATCGGAAGAAAATTCCAAATCTTTCAGAAAATAACCTTCCCCATTCTCTTCATAAGTATCAATCTTATACCCGTGCTCGACCAGTGATTTAATATGCCGAGAGATCGCCTTGCGCTCACAGTCCATGCTGTAATCTTGTTTTATATACTTGATAATATCGTTTTGTGTCAATTTATGATGCACATCGGAATATTTTGTCAGCACTTCCAGCACATAAAGAATCATCAGTTTCTTTGAGCCGCCTGCCGCATTTTCATTTATGAGTTCTTCGTTATTCTCGTTTTCCTCTTCTTCCGAGAGAACATCCTCCAAGATACTGTCGTCTTTATTCATAAAAGCACCTCGTTCTTTCTTCATCGGAATTATATCACAACACATCTTCAAAGTCGAGAACTCCGGTTTATCTTTCCGTTTGAGGAATTGAATCGCATTGATATTATTTTGATTGATTGCCGCTAATGTGTGTTAAAATACAATTATGAATTCTTTTTGTACCAAGGAGGAGACAAACAATGCTGTATCGAGATTACAAGGGCGGAAAAAACATTTCGCAGCTCGGTTTCGGAGCCATGCGGCTGCCGCAGCTGAGTACCGACCCGAAGGATATTGATAAAAAAACAACGGAAGCAATTATAATGAGAGCATTCGAGCTTGGCGTAAATTATTTTGATACCGCATATGTATATCACAACGGCGCATCTGAAACGGTGCTCGGAGAAATATTGCGAAATAACCACATTGACGACAAAGTAAATATTGCCGACAAATTGCCCACTTTTTGGATTGAAGAGAATTTTAAACCGTTTGATCTGTTTGACGAGCAGCTTCGCAGACTCGGTACGGATCGGATCGATTATTATCTGATACATAATCTGAACAAAGAAAAATGGGCACAATTGAAAAACAAAGGTATTTTGGAATTCATGGAAAAAACAAGAAATTCAGGGAAAATCGGCACACTCGGATTTTCCTTTCATGATAATTTTGATGCTTACCGCGAAATTATTGATGATTATGACTGGGAATTCAGCCAAATTCAACTGAATTTCATGGATATCGAATACCAGGCGGGTATCAAAGGATTGGAGTATGCTGCATCAAAAGGCATCCCTGTCATCATCATGGAACCGCTTAAAGGCGGTCAGCTGATGATGCTGCAGGATCCTTAAGTATCCGCTCTCAAAGAAAAATATGGGCTTTCGGACATACCGACAGCCGAAATCTGCCTTAATTTCCTGTTCGACAGACCCGAAGTACTGACCGTACTGAGCGGGATGAACGCGCTCTGTCAGTTGGAACAGAACGTTGCTGCGGCATCAAAAACATCGCCGGGTACGATGCCGGAAGATCAGAAATTATTCTTAAATGAACTGCGGGCATATATTCTGACAAAAAATATGATTCCATGCACGGGATGTTCCTACTGCACGGAAGGCTGTCCGCAGGAAATCCCGATTCCGGATCTTTTTGAAATGTACAACAACGGCATAATGTTCGATTCACAAACGGCTAACCGTGCACAATATCAACGTTTTTACGCACAGACAAAAGATTGTGTCAATTGTGGTCAGTGCGAAAGCGTATGCCCGCAAAAACTGGCAATTCCCGAACTGCTAAAAACCGCAAATGCGTATCTGAAGGATTGAGACTATGGCTGAAATCATTTATTTATTGGGTTTTGGGTGTGGAGACAAAGGTGAAATCACACTGAGAACACTGGACCTGCTCCGCAACAGCGACGCTGTATTCGTCCGTACCACCCGACACCCTGCCGCTGAAATATTGAGCGAATACAACATTCCTTACTGGTCATTCGATGACGTGTATGATTCCGCAGAAAATTTTGACGACGTCTATCGCAGTATTGCAGATACGATACTTTCCTGCCCTGCAAAAACAGTGGCTTATATCGTACCCGGAAGTGCATTGTTTGCCGAAAAAGCAGTACAACTGATCATCCATGAAGCGACTTGCGACGTAAAGACAATACCGGCAGTCAGTTTTTTGGACGGTATTTTTTCGGCGATCGGTCAGGATGCGCTTGCATCTTTCAAATTGATCGATGCGTTAAATCTAGATATACAAAAAACCGATCCGAATACCACAAATATTATCTGCCAGGTATATGACAGATCGGTGGCTTCCGATGTAAAACTGGCTTTGATGAAGGATTACGCGGACGATCAGCCTGTCATCTTGATTACAGGGGCTTCCACAGCGGATGAAATCATCGACCGCGTGCCGCTTTATGAAATCGACCATATCGATCATATCAACCACCTTACGACGCTCATCGTTCCGCCGAGAGCCGACATTGTCTATGATTTCAATGAATTTGCAGACATTATAAGCAAATTGCGAGGAGAGCACGGGTGCAGTTGGGACAAAGCACAAACACACGAATCGCTGATTAAATATATGATCGAAGAATGCTACGAAGCTATTGACGCGATCAAAAACAAGGATGATGAAAATTTATGCGAAGAACTCGGTGATGTGCTGCTGCAAATCATGCTGCATGCCCAGATTGCCGCAGAGGAACAGTCTTTTGACATCAATGACGTCATCCGCACCGTATCCGAAAAAATGATCCGCCGTCATCCGCATGTATTTGCTGATACAGACAAAAACGTTGATCTGAACACCCAATGGGAGCAAATCAAAAAAGAAGAAAAGAAATATGCGACCATCGCGGAAAAGATGGACCATGTCGCAAAAAGCCTTCCTGCCCTTGTTTACGCACAAAAAATTCAGTCGATAGCCGCAAAATCGGGTTTTGATTTCAGCGGAACACAGAATGCATTTGCGAAGATCAGGGAAGAAACCGACGAAGTGGAAGAAGTGCTCAGCTCCGGCAACAAGCTGGCAATCGAGGAAGAAGGCGGCGATTTATTGTTTGCCGTAACAAACGTTTTGCGGTTGTCAAGAGTCGCTTCGGAGGAGGCATTGTACTTTGCCAGCGAAAAATTTCTGCACAGATTTACCTCAATGGAAAGCTTGATTCTTGCCGATGGACTGAAACTGGAGCAGATGGATGCCGAAAAACTTGATTATTACTGGAATTTATGCAAAAAAATGTAATAATTACCGGAAAAAATATTGCTTATGGGAATTTTTGCGTGTATGATATAAATAATTCTTATCAGGAGGATTTCAATGAATAAGGCGGAATTAATTGCTGTCATTTCACAAAAAACAGGCATCACAAAGAAGGATGCTGAAAAATGCCTCGTAGCTTTCGTAGATACGGTTACGGAAACATTAAAAAGCGGGGATAAAGTTTCGTTGGTAGGATTCGGAACTTTTGAAGCGAAATCAAGAGCAGCAAGAGAAGGGATTAATCCCAGAACGAAAGAAAAAATCAAAATCCCGGCAACGAAAACACCTGGATTCAAAGCCGGCAAAGCGTTAAAGGAAGAAATCAACTAGACCGATTAAAAAGAGCCCGCATCATTGGGTTCTTTTTTTCGTTTACAAGGCTGATTATTAATGAATTTTTATAAATAATCCGACGCTTTGTTCGATGTTTATAGTATAATATATAATATAATTAAAAAAGATAATTTTTAAAATATATAATCCGATACAGAATCAGGTGTGTCATCATGTTTATGAATAAAAACAAAGTATTGGTTAGCGCAATCACCGTTGTCGCTTTGACATTTCTGATGTCGTTCGGCATTCAGATCGGATCGAACGTTTTTGATCTGTCCGAATCGGTGCATGCGGCAACCTACACGCTGGACACAGCAAACGCAAATCAAACCTACACCAATCAAGCTTCCTACGGCTCTTATGCGGAAGCTTATTCCGCGTTCAGCGGCAGCGGCATCAATGCAGTCATACGCGATGATACAGGTAAAGTCCTCGCGATGAAGCGCGGGATGGCTGTCACGCAGTCTCCCTCGTCCACACTGACCTTTTCCTCCACCTACCCCGGCGGCATCGCAACCTATGTTTCGAACAATTACGCAGCCTATTACCAGTCCACAGACGCAAATCAAATCGTTACGCTGACGATCTCGGGTTATACGGGCACATGCCCTGTTACCAGCGTCATATTGATTCCTGCGGCATTCATATATCCCGACGCAACGGGAGCACACTACAATCAATATGAATTTGATTATTATACCAAAAGCGGCAGCGGTGATCTGCTGCATTACATCAGTTACTATCATCACAGCTCTCTCGGTGATTATTATTGCACTGACTTTTACAGTGCCATTACCATTGACAAATCCCCTGACTTTATGACCGCAGGCGTCCGTTATTATTCGACTGACGGAATCTATTACTACACCAATCCTTATGACGCCGCCGCGGGCAATACATCCGCATCGTCCTATGTCGGTTCCTACTGTATTTATTACAAATGGCTCTCCTACCGCAGCGAAACGAATTATAATGCGGCGGAACTGAATGCTTTCATCGCATACAAAGATTCTACGGTTAACACAAGTGTCACCAGCGGTTATCTGAATTTAGGCGGCACATTCCTGAGTTACGGTGATACGTACGGAGTCAATGCGGCAATGGAACTGGCATTCGCGAATCATGAGAGTGCATACGGCGAAAGTTCCATCGCTCAAAGCAACTACAACTATTTCGGTGTCGGCGCGGTCGATTCCGATCCATCACAGGCAACAACATATGCAAACGCATCCGATTGTATTCTCCAGCATATGAAATACTTTATGAGCCGCTATTATATTGATGCGTACGCTTACATCAATCCAGCACTCGGTACCGCCTACTACGATGTACCGGGCAAAACTGCGGGTTATATTTCAGGATATTCCGGAGACAGCCGATATTTCGGGAACTCTCCGGGCAACAAGCTTATAGGAATTAATGTGAAATACGCATCCGACCCTTTCCACGGGGAAAAAGTAGCGGCAAAAATGTATGACATCGACAAACAACTCGGACTGAAAGATTACAATGAGTATTCCATCGGCTTCACAAACCAGCTCACCAACGTTTATTCACAGCCAAGCGATTCGTCTTGGGTGCTTTACAAATACACTTCCAAAGACCCGAGCCGTAGTTCAGGCTCCTACAGCACCGTACCGATCGGCATGAGCGTCACGATTGTCGGTCAAACGGGAGACTATTATATCATCGTTTCCGATATGCCGATCAACTCGGCAGGGTACGCGTGTTACACATGGGACAAAACAAATACCGCCAATCTTTCGTTTACGGCTTATGTCAAAAAGTCCAACATTACACTCTTGCGTGACAATCTTGCCTCCGCTCCTGTTGTTCCCGACCCTGTTACGCCTGTCGATCTGACGAGCACGACTTATACGGTAAACGAAACAAACGGTGTGATCTCAAAGATTGCGAGCGGAACGCAGATTGACAGTTTTGTGACACAATTTGCAAACGGCAGTGTGCGCATCTTCAGCGGTTCGACCGAGCTCACCTCAGGGACACTGATGACAGGGATGACAGCAAGAATTTATGACAGCGGCGGTACAGTAGTCACTGATTATTCCATAGTCGTTACTGGGGATATTAATGGAGACGGAACCATCGATATTACCGATTTGATTCAATTAAAAAGACAGATACTTAAAACTTCTTCATTGAACGGATCATATTTGAAAGCCTCTGACACAAATGGAGATGGCTCAACCGATATTACAGACTTAATTCAAATAAAAAGAAGTATTTTAGGGACACAAGCTATAATTCCAAACTAAAAATATATTATAGGAGTATGTTTTGAAATTCAAAAAAACAATTTCCACCATAATTATTTCATTAATGGTTTTTTCCATATATCCAAATACTGCTCAAGCAGCAACAGCTTCAATGAGTTGCACAAGTACTGTTCATGCTGGGGATACAATCAGTGTATCACTCACAATCAATGATTCTAGTTGGTCTGGTGCACAAGGTACAATATCTTGGGATTCATCAAAATTGACATATCAATCCAAAAGTATGCCCGGCAGCGATTCTAGTTTCGACTCTTCCAATGGTATTTTTATTTGCGTGCCAGATGATAACTGTAATAAAGTATCCGGCTCAGTAACCGTCATAACTTTAACTTTTGTTGTCAACAGTTCGTTATCTGCAGGTACTTCATTTACTGTCGGAGCAAGTTCTCTAATTGTAGCTGAAGGAACGGGGAACCCTGGAAGTACATCTGTTTCCAGAACGATCAGCGCTACTTCTTCAAGCTCATCAAGTTCCAGTTCTTCGAGTTCCAGTTCTTCGGGATCGAAAACCATCAACAAATCAGGCTCTTCCGATGCGACCCTCAAAGCGCTCAGCGTTGCTGAAGCGGAACTCTCCCCTGCTTTCAGCGCAAGCACCACGGAATATGCGATCAGTGTTCCATTTGAAGTCCCTGCATTAACAATCACCGCAACCTCAAATGACACTAAAGCGAGCGTTTCCGTACAGAATAACGCTCTTGCCGCAGGAAAAACCACGCAGGTCTCGGTCGTGGTTACCGCAGAAAACGGCACTACCAAAACATATGTAATTAACGCGGCACGAACGCAGGACCCCAATTATGTGCCGTCTTCGAATAATTATCTGGCATCGATTGCCACCAGTTACGGCTCGCTGAGCCCGACTTTCGATAAAAATGTTACCCACTATGCCATGAACGTACCATACGACTGCACCTCCATTGCGTTCACAGCCGCGCCCGAAGATCCACTGTCCACCTGCGTGGTGCTCGGCGACTCTTCCCTCATTGCAGGTACGGATAACCTCTTTTATGGGGTTGTCACGGCAGAGAACGGAACCACGCGTATTTACTATATTACAGTCAGACGCGCACAGGACTATAACGAATTTATCAGCGAAGCATATACCGCCGACATCATCAATCAGTTAAGCAAACAGACAGATCCCGTCGTGATCGATATGTCCAAAAGCCCCGTGCAAATGATCTCTTCCAAAATTCTTTCCACGCTGAAAGAATATCCAAATATGAAGCTGATTATCAATACCATCAACGGCAAATTCACCATCACAGGCTCTGATCTGACAGGTGAAATTGCTGAGGGATTTTATGACTTTACGATCAACAATTCATCGCAGTATCATGACCAAATGATCTCGGATGCCGCCAACGGACTGAATTACATATTTTCTACCCACTATGTCGGTGAATTCCCGGGCACGGTCGAGTATACCATCTATACAAACTTTACCACGGGAACCAGTGTGAATGTCTATCAGTACGATACGACCAACGCGAAATACATCACAGTGGCGAAAAACGTAAGTGTACAGGGCGGCGCTGTATCGTTCCGATACAATCAAGGCGGAGATTTTATCATTACGACGGATACGATCGCTTCGGCATCGAATTCATCGTTCGTTTCAGACCAATCTCTGTATAAGAATGACGTGTCCTATACCATGCTCTTTGCCGCAGCCGCACTTTTCCTTGTCATCGGTTTTGGTGCAGGCATGATATTCGCAAGAATCAGCAAAAAACCGCGACCGCCGAAGGCACCGAAAACCCCAAAAACGCCCAATGATCCGACCCCGCCGGATGATAGCACGCAGGAAGAACTGCCGAACGAAGAACAAACACAATCCGGCAATGCAACGGAGGAAAGCCCATCCATATCTGATGTCTCGGCATCCTCTGAACAAACTGCAACGACGGTAGAAGATAATCCTGCAGCGGTCTCGGATAAACAGATGCAGGACGCACTCAATGCTTCCATGATGGCACTCGGGGTAGAACCTGAAGTAAAAAATTCAAAACCGCAATCCGGTGCGGAAAAAATGGAAGCCATTCTCGATAATATGCTGAAGAATAATAAAAAGATCGATTCGTAGTATTGGAAGACCGTCAATGAAGGCGGTCTTCCTTTTGTTTCGAAACAGCAATCCGGCGACATGTCAAGCACCGCCGATTGTTCAAAATTGTAAGGCAGTCGGGAAATTGCTTTGCATACAGGCAAAATGTATGTTATAATCTTAAAAAATCAAACATGAGGTTCCTATGATACATCTGGCATTATTAGGTTTGGGTACTGTGGGACAGGGTGTATACGAAATCGTCAATTCGGTCAAAGATACCTCTTTCCGAGGCAAATCAATTGCTATCAAAAAAATCCTCGAGAGAGATACGAATAAACTGACTCTGCTCGGTGTTCCGCACGAACAGATCGCAGGGAGTATCGATGATATCGTGCATGACCCTGACATCAACGTCGTGATTTCCGTCCTTGGCGGGATGGAGCCTGAATATACATTCATAAAAGAAGCGCTCTCGAACGGAAAACATGTGGTAACCTCAAACAAAGCCATTGTTTCTTCCCACTTGGAAGAGCTGCTCTCGCTGGCGATCGCCAATGATGTCACAATACTCTTTGAGGCGTCCGTAGGCGGCGGAATTCCGATTATCAGTTCCTTGATCGAAACACTGAAAATCAACGAAATTTCGAGCATACACGGCATTCTGAACGGAACTACCAATTACATACTGACAAGAATGAAAAACGAAAAACGTTCTTTTGATGAAGTACTCAAAGAAGCCCAGCGCCTCGGTTTTGCGGAAGCGAATCCAAGTGCGGATATTGACGGATACGACATCATGCGCAAGATCTGCATTTTGGCATCCATTGCATTCAAAACACCCGTAAAAGAAGAAGATGTCCACCTGCGAACACTCAGCAACGTGGAACTGGAAGACCTGCAGATGGCTGCACACTACGGATATGAACTCAAGTATATCGGCAAAGCAGTCATGGAAAACGGAACGTACACCATCTCGGTTACACCGACGCTGATCCCGAAAACTTCCGTTATCAGCAACGTCAATGAAGAATACAACATCATCGTCATCGACGGCAGTATCATCGGCGAATTGTGTTTCATGGGAAAAGGCGCAGGAAAAGATGCCACCGCAAATGCAGTCGTATCCGATGTGCTGAAAGTAATCAATTCGGATATTGCAAACGATGATATCCAACTCGGCAGTACGGCAGTTTCATCCGGGCTTGAAGGGATTCATAATGAATATTATATCCGCATATGCGTGGATGACTATAAAGAATTTTCAAAAGCGGTCAATCTGATTGCGGAAATTGTAAAAAGAAACAAACTCGTTTATTCATACGGAAAACTGTTTGTGCTGACGGAAAATATCCCCGCGCAGACAATGAAAACGCTGTACGAAAAACTGCAGAGAGTTACACAAAATGTCTTTTATGCCAGATTGGAAAACAATTTACTTTAAATATAAAGGAGCAAAGAAATGTTCAACAACGACAGTATCATCCGCGCGATCACAATAGATGACGATATCGCAAAAATCTCAATCGTGGAAGTACCGGATAAACCCGGCATTGCATTTAAACTCTTCAATGCGATCGCAAACGAAAATATCCGCATCGAAAGCATCGTACAAAACGTCAACCGCAACGCAGTCAATGACATCACGTTTACCGTACCTCTGGAACAGGCTGAAAAGGCACAGGAAATCACAAATGCATTTGCGCGCGAAGTCGGAGCAAGCAAAGTGGTATACGATGAAGGCGTGGCACGTCTGTCTGTTATCGGTGCCGCAATGGTGGCCAATTCCGATATCGCGGCAAAATTCTTCAAAGCACTCTACGACAAAGGTGTCAACATCCAGATGATTTCTACCTCAGAAGTAAAAATCTCCTGCGTCATCGAAAAGAATATGGCAAAAGAAGCACTCAAACAGATCTACAAAGAATTTGAAATCGTGGAATAATCGTAAATTAAAAAGGAGCTTTCATTCATAGGATGACAGCTCCTTTTTTTGTGACTAGGCATTTCTGATTCTGGACATAAGATATTCATCGGTGTATTCCCCATTTCGTATCGCAGCTTTTTTCACGATGCCTTCTTTTTCGAAACCGAGCTTTTCGTACAGATGGATTGCACGTTCGTTATCGGTAAACACAGTCAGTTCCACACGCACGAGCATCAGCCAATTATCTGCCACATCAAGAACTGTCTGCATCAGCGCCGTTCCGACTTTCATTTGCTGATAATCTTTATGCACCATAATACCGATTGTCGCTGTATGTCGGTTTCTCGGTCTTGGGCTGACGTTCAGCCCCGCCGTGCCGATCACCAGCTCTGTACCGTCATCATTTATTATCACTGCCACAAACTGATGATTGTTCGAATCGATACCTGCCAAGTATTCTTCGCTTCTTTTAAGCGGCTCGGATGGAATTCCGAGGATGTTTTCCATGACACCCGGCATTCTTCTGAGTGCGTTGATTCCTCGCGCATCGCCGATCTCCGCCGGTCTGATTTGATATTTCATATGTTTTCTTGCCTTTCCTGATGATATTTGTTATATTCGCATATAACGCAAAACAGAACACTGATGTTACGGTCAGTGTTCTGTTCAAATTATTTGTCAGTTATTTCAGAACAATATTATAAACCCTGCCCGGAACATAGATTTCTTTCACGATTGTTTTCCCTTGCATTGCTTCGATTACAATCGTATTTTTTCTGACTGCTTCCTTCATTTCATCCGTACCGGCATCTTTGTTAACGACAACTTTCGCACGCAGTTTTCCGTTAATCTGAATCGGAATTTCAATCGTATCTTCAACCGTCTTCGCGATGTCATACTCCGGCCATTCCGTATCGCAGAGCATACCGCCAAACATCATTTGATTCCAGATTTCTTCCGTCAGATGCGGAGCCATCGGATTGAGCAAAACGACAAACGTTCGCAGTTCGTCTTTTGTAATGCTTCCCTTTTCATAAAAGTAATTGGAAAGTTTCATCAGCGCAGCAATTGCGGTGTTGAACTTCATATTGTCGATGTCTTCCGTTACTTTTTTGATCGTCTGATGCAGATAGGTTTCAAGTTCCGGCGTATACCCTGTGCCGCTTCCAACCATATCCATTAATTTATAGACACGGTCAAGAAAGCGCTTGCAGCCTTTGACCCCATCTTCGTTCCACGGTGCCGCTTTTTCAAAATCACCGATAAACATTTCATACGTACGCAGCGTATCCGCGCCGTACTCATTGACCACGTCGTCCGGATTGACGACATTGCCGCGGGACTTGGACATTTTTTCGTTATTTTCTCCGAGGATCATACCATGCGA
>CAYUFL010000018.1:2278-34246 GCA_964444065.1 uncultured Lachnospiraceae bacterium | reverse complement strand
AATCTTTATGATGCCGGGCTTGAAGTCACAATCGTGGAACTCGCGCCGCACGTGATTGCGGGACTGGACTATGATATGGCCTGTGATGTACATAATCACATTGTCAGCAAAGGAGTCAATCTGATCCTGAATGACGGAGTGCAGGCAATTAAAGAAGACAACGCCGGATTGACGGTTACCTTAAAGTCTGTAGAATTGGAAACCGATCTTGTCATTATGGCAGTCGGTGTTCGTCCTGACAGTAAACTTGCAAAAGAAGCAGGGCTGGAAGTGCATCCCAAAGGCGGCATTATTGTCAATGATCAGATGCTGACTTCTGATCCTGATATTTATGCGGTTGGCGATGCGATTCAGATTACGGATTTTGTTACAAAAGATCAGGGCTATATTCCGCTTGCCGGACCGGCTAACAAGCAGGGCAGAATTGCCGCGGATCAGATTTGCGGCATCGACAGCAGATACAAAGACACACAGGGTACCGGAATACTGAAAGCATTTGATCTGACGGTTGCCATGACAGGCATCAATGAAGCAAAAGCTACAGAAAAAGAAATCCCATACGAAAAGACATTTACTTACTCGGCATCACATGCTTCCTATTATCCGGGAGCAGTCAATATGTCGGTCAAGCTCCTTTATACAAAACCGGAAGGTAAAATACTCGGTGCGCAAATTGTCGGCTATGACGGCGTGGACAAACGCATCGATGTGATTGCAACTGCAATACGCGCGGGGATGACGGTATTCGATCTGACCGAGCTGGAACTTGCTTATGCACCGCCGTTCTCTTCCGCAAAAGATCCCGTCAATATGGCAGGATACGTTGCGCAGAACGTTTTAAACGGAAAAGTAAAAATGTTCCATTGGCATGATGTGAAAAATCTGCCGCGTGACGGCAGTATTTCATTGATTGACCTGCGTACATCCGCGGAATATGAAAACGGTACGATCAAAGGATTTGTAAATATTCCTTTGGATGAACTCAGAAGCAGATTGAACGAAATTGATAAGTCAAAGCCTGTCTATGTGACCTGTCAGGTAGGGCTCAGAGGATACGTCGGGGCGAGAATCCTGATGCAGGAAGGATATGATTGTTACAATCTCTCCGGCGGATATCGACTCTACACGAGCATTATCCGCAAAAAGGCGCCGATCGGAACCGGTGTAAAAATGCATACGGACACCATGCAGCCGACATCTTCCAAAATTATTGAATTGGATGCCTGCGGACTTCAGTGTCCGGGACCGATCATGAAACTTTCCGAAGCGGTGAAAAAAGCAGACGACGGCGATGTGATCGAAATTTCAACAACAGATCCGGCATTCGCTGCCGATGTTGAAGCATGGGCAAGAAGAACAGGCAACACATTCGGCGGTGTCAGTTCCGAAAAGGGAGTTTCAAAAGCGGTAATCAAAAAAGGCGGTGTCAATACCTGCAAGACATATACCGGAAGTGCCGGGGACAATAAGAATTTGATCGTGTTTTCGGGTGATTTGGACAAGGCGATCGCTTCCTTCATCATAGCCAACGCATCAGCGGCGATGGGCAGAAAAGTATCGATGTTCTTTACCTTCTGGGGATTGAATATCCTGCGCAAACCGAAAAAAGTCAGCGTGAAAAAAGACTTTATCAGTAAAATGTTCGGCATGATGATGCCGCGCGGTTCGAAAAAATTAGGTCTTTCGAAGATGAATATGATGGGCATGGGTCCGAAAATGATTCGTGGCGTCATGAAGAGAAAGAATGTGAGTAGCTTGGAAAGCCTGATGCAGTCTGCGATTGACAATGGTGTGGAATTGATTGCCTGCACAATGAGCATGGATATCATGGGCATCAAGATGGAAGAGCTGATTGACGGGGTAAAACCGGGCGGAGCGGCAGCAATGCTTGCAAATGCGGAAGAATCGGATATGTCGTTGTTTATATAAGTATTGTCCAAAAAGTGCAATAACGATAATATTAAAGATACGGTTATTGTATTTAAAAAAAAATAATGATATCATAAAGAATATTACCCATAGGATAATATTCTTTATGTTCATAGAACTGTTTTGATGATTTATTGGCTGATGAACACCCATATATTTTAATATTATAGCAACGCGGAGGAAAAATGAAGAAAGCACTGATTACTGGTATCACCGGACAGGATGGATCCTATCTGGCTGAGTTGTTGTTGGAAAAGGGATACGATGTTTATGGGATCAAACGTCGTACCAGTCATTTAGACTATGGAAATGCGGCGCATTTGATCAAAGATATTCATTGGATTTATGCGGATATGACGGATCTTTCGTCGTTGATGAATGCGGTTCGAATTGCTCAGCCGGATGAGGTATACAATCTTGCTGCACAATCTTTTGTTCAGACCTCATGGGAACAACCGGATTTGACGGCACAAACTGATGGAATCGGTGCATTGTATATGCTGGAAGCGATTCGCAATATTAAGGCCGATGCAAAATTCTATCAGGCATCGACAAGCGAAATGTTCGGTCTGGTTCAGGAGATTCCGCAAAAAGAAACCACTCCTTTCTATCCGAGAAGTCCTTATGGCGTCGCAAAACTTTACGGACACTGGATAACTGTGAATTATCGTGAAAGTTATGATTGCTATGCTTGTTCTGGAATATTATTTAATCATGAATCAGAGCGCAGGGGCAAAGAATTTGTGACAAGGAAAATAACGTCTTCGATTGCTAAAATAAAAGCAGGTGTACAAGATTGTGTGGAGCTCGGAAACCTTGATTCCAAGAGGGATTGGGGGCATGCACAGGATTATGTTCGCGCAATGTGGCTGATGCTTCAACAACAGAGAGCGGATGATTATGTTATTGCAACCGGCGAAACACGAACCGTCCGTGAATTTGCAGATTATGCATTTAAAGCAGTTGGGATGCAGATTGAATGGAAGGGTGAGGGCGTAAATGAAACAGGAGTAGATATTGCATCAGGAAACACTGTCGTGAAAGTAAATCCTGAATTTTTCCGACCTGCTGAAGTGGAATTGTTGATTGGTGATCCCCAAAAAGCAGAAACCGTTTTGGGCTGGAAAAGAGAAATCGATTTTGAATCGCTTGTAAAGCGCATGACTTTGCATGATGCTGAACTGCTGAATAAATAATAGAAGTGAAGTGAACGATGAAAGCACTGATTACGGGAGTCAACGGTTTTGTCGGAGAATATCTGGCCTCCGAACTGATAAATAACGGCGACGATGTTTATGGTAGTGTTATCGTCGGAAAAACGAAGAACAAAGAAATACGTGAATATCATCTAGATCTAACGGATGCCGAAGAGGTATACTCACTGATCGAAAATTTGCAGCCGGATCATATTTATCATCTCGCGGGTCAGTCGAATGTCGGATTGTCGTGGAAAGATCCGTTATTGACATTTCAGGTGAATGTAATGGGGACACTTAATCTTTTAGAAGCTGTTCGCTCACGTTCGGCGCATACAAGAATTTTGATTATTGGTTCGTCCGATCAGTATGGGATTGTATCGCCCGACATGTGTCCGATTAGTGAGGATATTCCATTGAATCCGAAGAGCCCTTATGCGCAAAGTAAAATGTTGCAGGAACAAATGTGTCGTTTTTATACACAAACCTACTTCCTAAATATCATTATGGTTCGTGCATTCAATCATATCGGTCCAGGGCAGAATCCCGGTTTTGTGGTTTCGGATTTTGCCAGCAGAATTGTTAATATAGAATATGGACTTTCCGACAAACTTACAGTCGGCAATCTGGATGCGGCAAGAGACTTCAGCGATGTCCGAGATATTGTCAGAGGGTATCGATTATTGATGAAAAAGGGTACCGTTGGTGAAATTTATAATATCGGATCTGGATATGCCCGAAAAATATCCGATGTTTTGGATGTGCTTCTGTCGTTTGCAAAGAAAGAAATTGATATCGTAAAGAATCCTGACTTAATGAGACCTTCGGATGCGCCAATTATATATGGAGATTGTACTAAAATATTAAAAGACGTTGGTTACAAACCCCAGTTTCAGTTGGAAGAAACATTAAAAGAGGTTCTTGACGATTGGCGGCTTCGAATAAAGGCGTCTGAATGTGAAAAACAATAAAGGGGAATTATTTGTGAAGACAATTATACTAGCTGGAGGCGTTGGTTCTCGTTTATGGCCTCTCAGTAGAACCTACTTCCCAAAACAATTTGTGAAAATGAAAGGCATGGAACATTCAATGTTCCAGCGAACATATCAGCGTGCATTGCTGCTTGGAGAACCAAACGATATTTATATCGTTACAAATAAGGACTACCAGTTTTTGATTTCTGGACAGATTAAAGAATTGGGGATTGAAGCTGACGAAAAAAATATTCTGCTGGAACCTCAGGCAAGAAATACATTGCCAGCTATTTACTATGCAGTGCACGAAATTGTGAAGCAGGGAGATGATCTAGTTGTTGTATTTCCTTCTGATCATGTTATTAACGGAGTGGAACAATTCGTTGGAACGCTTAACAAATGCAAAGAACTAGCTGAGGAATATATTGTTACATTTGGGGTTACACCCACTGCACCTGAAACCGGTTACGGGTACATACAACCTGGCGATCCCTTGCTATTTGGGTACAGAGCTCAAAGTTTTAGAGAAAAGCCTGATTGTGCAACCGCCTTAAAATATGTGGATGAAGGGTACTTATGGAACAGTGGAATGTTTTTATTCCATTCTAAAGTATTTACGGAAGAATTGAAAAAGTTTTGTTCAGGAATTTATTATTCGTTCGAAGAATCTGACAGTATTGAAGAATGTTTTGCGTGTATTGAACCGCTGTCCATCGATTATGGTATTATGGAAAAATCGAAAAAAGTTGCAGTTGTACCATTTAATATCGACTGGAATGACATGGGAGGTTTCGCTGCATTTTACGACAATTACAATTCGATTCAGGATAAAAATGGAAATATCACGTTCGGGCATGAGATATTAATCAATGCGAACAATAATGTAATATATTCCGACTCGGATAAGGCAATTGGTATTATAGGGGCGCAGGATTTAGTCGTGATTGATCAGAAGGATGCATTGTTGATTTGTAAAAAAGACGAAGCATCAAAAGTTAAGGAGATTGTTGCAAAATTAACAAGCGAAAATGATTCGCGTGTCGATTACCATGTGACAGCGTATCGACCATGGGGGTCGTATACTGTATTGGAAGAAGGATTGTTCTATAAAATCAAACGCATTACAGTACAGCCTGGAAATCGTTTAAGCTATCAAATGCACTACCGCAGAAGCGAGCATTGGATTGTTGTTAAGGGCATTGCAAACGTCGTGATTGATGGGGTCAATCATATAGTAATGAGCGGCGAAAGCACATATGTTCCAATCGAAGCCAAACATCGATTGATTAATTCAGAGGAAACAGAATTGGAAGTTATTGAGGTGCAAATAGGCGACTATTTGGAAGAGGACGATATTGTTCGATTTGATGATGATTATAAAAGAGTATAAACTTATTGCAAAAAAAGAAGAACAAGCTTTCTTCTTTTTTTGCAATATATCAGAGATTATAGAGTAGAAACAAAAAAATAAAATTACGTGTTACAGGGTAAGCGTGATTTGCGGTAAAAAGCTTTGCGAGGTTTACTTATATGAAATTGTTCCGATTTTTTGAAGGCGTGCAATCATCTTTTCCGCACTAGCTTCTAAAGAAAATTGTTTCGTAATAAACTTTTGTCCGTTTTGTGCGATATTGTCGCGAAAAGCGCTATCATCATATAATCGATTCATATATGTTGCGGCGTGATCTAGGTTGGGATCCGCCCATCGCTGCCCTTGTTTGGAATAGAAATAATGATTTCCAACATCGATAAAATCAAAATCAACTAGACAGGAATTATCTTTCTTCATGAAGTCCGTGTTCGCAGACCAGTTGGTGGCTATTGTAGGTATTCCTAGATACATAGCTTCAGCGATGCTTAATCCGAAACCTTCACTTCGATGTAAACTTACAAAAGTATCACAAGTGTGAATCAAAGAATTGACTTCGGTTTTTGACATAGTCTTATCAATAATGTATATATTCGAATATCCCTTTGTATATTCTCTTATCTTGGATAATTCTTTATCATTTCCATTGTTGATTTTGACAACGAGTCCAACATCGGAGAGTGTGGAAGGAAAGGCTTTCATGAATGCACTGATTGCTCCCAGCGGATTTTTTCGTGCCATGACGCTGTTCACGTCATACATGCAAAGAAAGAGAAATTGGTTTTCTAAAAGTTGAAAATATGCTCTGTCCATCGTTGCGTCTATTTGAGCCTCAATTCCATAAGGAATAGTATGAACAGGTACAGGGGATACGGCTCTAATACAGTCAGTAATAAAAGTGGACGGCGTCCAGATTTCATCTACATAACGAAAAGCGTCGTGCCATTCAGATGGAAATTGTTCCAGTTCCCAAAGCCAGACGCCTATATTGTAACGTCTGTCCCAGGTGTTTTGAGAATATACCAATTGTAAGTTATTCATCTGATCAGCATTGACATGAATAATATTGGTATTATAAGTGGGGTGTTTCGTAAGTTTTCCGTAAAATTCCGTATCATTGTGTTTCGATGGATTGCCGATACAGATGTTTAAAAAATTACATGGCAAGTTGCTGCCCTGCAATGTTTTCGCATACAGTCGAGATCCTTGTCCAAGACCCATTTGAGCTTTTAAATATCCAAAAAAATTAACGCCTTCAGGGTATGTTGATGGTGTGTAGGGAATCCTAATAATATTTTTATCGATTGATACACTTTTTTTTAATGACCCGACGAATTGTTCCGGTATGATTTTCTTAATCGCGGGAGCATATTTGACTGCGAAGCCTGATTTCGAAATTTTCAACAACCATTTTTTTGTTTTATCAAACATGACTACTCCAATAAGATAATTTGCATCTAAATTATAGCGTAATCGAAAGCGGATGTCTATATTTGCAATAGACGATTGGTATGAAAACATCTATTGCTGAATGTTGATGTCGTTCCGTTAAAATATATGTTATAATTTTAATAGAAAATGCACATTAATTTGAAATAAAATACAACTGCTAAACATTCAATATTGCCGTTGCATGTATTGACAATCTATGTCTATTTGGATATACTGAAATGCATGTTTGTTATTTACTAAAAAATGAGAAAGTGAACTTTATATGAAATCCTTTAAAGAAATTTACAGTTATCGTGAGATGATTTTCAGTCTTGTACGAAAAGAGTTGAGGGGAAAGTATAAAGGCTCTGTACTTGGTTTCCTTTGGACTTTTATTAATCCATTGTGTCAGCTGATTATCTATACCGTATTGTTTACCAAAATACTGGTTACCGACATTGATAAATACTATCTGTTTCTTTTTGTTGGTCTGATACCATGGATTTTCTTCTCCACTTGTCTGACAGGCGGTGCCGGAAGTGTGATGTCCCAAAAAAGTCTCGTAACAAAAATTTATTTTCCAAGAGAAGTGTTGCCTATTTCTTTTGTTACGAGTGCATTTGTGAATATGTTGCTTTGCTTTATCATTGTATTCGGTGTTGTCATCATTGCAGGTATTCATGTGTCTTTTCTTGCGTTACTTTGTCTGCCTATTATTATGTTAATTGAATATTTCATGGCTTTGGGAATTGCATTTTTTGCATCTGCAATCACTGTCTTTTTCCGTGATATGGAGCATATCCTGGGTGTGCTGGCTATGATGTGGATGTATATGACTCCGATTTTATATTCTCTTAATGTAATTTCCGAATCAAAGCGTTGGCTTTTTTATTTAAATCCTATGACGTCGATCATCGAATCATATCGTGATATACTCTACTACGGTGTGGTTCCTCAGATGAACAATTTGCTGATTTCAGTGGGGTTTACTGTCGGGGTGCTGTTGATCGGCTTTTTTACGTTTGAAAAATTGAAACGCAAATTTGCGGAGGAATTATAATGGCGGTTATTGAAGTCAATAATGTCTATAAAAATTTTAAGGTATATTTTGACAAAGGTCCGAATCTGAAAGAACGGGTTTTGTATAGGCACAGAAGTCGTTTTGAAGAACGAAATGTGTTGAATGGAATTAATCTAACTGTCAAAAAGGGAGAAGCGGTTGGACTGGTTGGAGAGAACGGATGCGGAAAAAGTACATTGCTCAAATTACTGACAAGGATTATGTATCCTAATGAAGGCACGATTTCGGTAGATGGACGAGTATCTAGCCTGATCGAATTGGGAGCAGGGTTCCATCCCGACATGAGTGGAAGAGAAAATATATATACCAACGCATCAATTTTCGGGCTTACCAGAAAAGAGATTAACGAACGCGTTGAGGATATCATCGAATTTTCTGAGTTAAGGGAATATATCGATAATCCTGTGCGTACGTATTCATCTGGAATGTATATGCGTCTTGCTTTTGCTGTCGCAATCAATGTAGATGCCGATGTTTTATTAATTGATGAAATTCTTGCAGTAGGTGACACGAATTTTCAGCAAAAGTGTTATGAGCATTTGAGGCTATTAAAAGAAAACGGCGTGACAATTGTAATCGTGACACACGATATGGAGGTTGTGCAAAAATTTTGTGATCAGGCAATTTGGATTGAAGACGGAGTCATTAGAGAATCCGGCGATCCGTATGCTGTAGTTAGCCGCTATATGGCATTTATGAATGCTATACGCGCAGAATCCATGGAAAAAGAGCAGGAGAAAGGGAAGAAGTTCGTAGTCACTGATGCGCAATGCGCTCAAGAGAAAGATCCATTATACAGCGAAGATGATATACAGAGGATTGACACGAATGCAAATCGATTTGGGCTTGGTTTTGTGCAAATAGTTCATGCTGTTTTAAAAAATGCACAAGGCGAGATTGTGAAAACAGCGGTTCAAGGTGAAAAATTATTGATCGAATTGGAATATCAAGTGCATACACCGATGCCTGAATATGTCTTCGGCATCGGGTTTAATGCCGTTGATAATACATGTGTATATGGAATCAATACGAAACTTGACGGAATCAGGATCCCTCATAAAAAGAATCACGGAACGGTCATTGTGGAAATCGAAAATCTTCCATTGCTGGCAGGAATTTACGGATTGAATGTCTCGGTCATAGATATCGATGCAACGCCTTTGGACTTTGTTAGAAATTATTTCTTTTTTAATGTGATATCAGATGATCGTGCAATTGGATTTGTATCGATTGTTCATAAATGGAAATTTAATTAAGGGTGATAAGGAGACTGAGAATGTCCGAAATAAACGTTGAAGAAATCATGGAACAGATTCGCCAAGAAATTAAGGAAAAGGGTTTGGAATATGAAATATTGCGATTTGAAGAATTATATGCTGATAATAAGAATACTTTACTAGGCGAGCATGCGGAACCGTTTGATTTAATGATCTTATTAGGAAATGTCAGCGATATGAATTACTATTATTTATATAGTGTAAATCGTGATGTCGGCGGGAATACTATCTCGCGTTTGATAAAAAAATCGATTCGCAAGCTTGTGCGATTTTATGTTCAGCCATTGATTCTTGACCAAATGAATTTCAATACAGCTGCGGTTCGTGCGATGAATTCGCTTCGAAATTATATCGTGGAAAACGAAGGGATGCAAATTCGCCTGAATGAAATGGCAGAAAAAATAGAGCACCTTGAAAATAAACTGGGCAAGATTCAGGAGTAACACATGCGAATTGTGCAAATTTTATCAACTGTATCATATGGAGATGCTGTCGGGAATGATGCAATTGCGATTTATCATTTATTGAAAAAAAAAGGATTTCGGACAGCAATTTACGCTGAAGGTATTGATAAACGACTGCATAAAGATAAATTTATTCACTATATCAACAGACTGAAAAAAATCAAAAAAGATGACGTTATCATTTATCATCTGTCTACCGGCACCAGATTGAATTACATTTTAAATAATTATCGATGTAGAAAAATTTTGATATATCATAATATTACGCCGCCGGAATTTTTTTCACCATACAGTATGATGTATTACAATCTCACTTTTAAAGGTTATGAGGGGATGCAATATCTGTCAGGTCAGATTGACTACTGTCTAGCTGATTCTGCCTATAATAAAAATGACTTGATATGTGCCGGATATCAATGTCCGATTGATGTGCGACCGATATTGATTCCATTTCACGATTACGAGCACGCTCCTGATCAAAATACAATTGATTTATATCAGGATGATTGGACGAATATTATTTTTGTCGGGAGAATCGCACCGAACAAAAAACATGAAGACGTGATCCGAATTTTTTGTTATTATAAAAGATATATCAATCCCAAATCCAGATTGATTTTAGTCGGTTCGTATAACGGAATGGAAAAATATTATCAAGAATTAATCGGATATGCTGAAGCATTACATTTGCAGGATGTTATTTTTACAGGACATATTCCTTTTGAATCAATTTTAGCGTATTACAGAATAGCTGATATTTTTTTATGCATGAGCGCACATGAAGGTTTTTGTGTGCCACTCGTGGAAGCGATGTATTTTAATGTGCCGATCATTGCATTTGGGAGTACCGCAATCCCATATACCCTTGGCGGAAGCGGTATTTTGGTAGATGATAAAGATCCTGTATTGATAGCAAAAATAATAGATCGAATTGTATCAGATCAAAATCTAAGAACTGCAATTATAGCTAAGCAAAAAATAAGGTTGAATGATTTCTCTTATGAGAAAGTTAGCAACCGATTTTTGGATATGATTGAATCATTTATGCAGGGGGATTCTTGTCTATGAAAAAAATCGGTTTTGTAACACCATGGTTTGGAGAAAACATTCCGGGAGGTGCCGAAGCGGAATTGCGCGGCTTGGCTACACATCTGTCGTCTGCAAATGTTCCGGTTGAAATTCTGACCACTTGCGTCAAAGAATTTGCCAGTGATTGGGGGTATAATTATTATACTGAGGGCGAATATCGTGAATGTGGGCTGACTGTCAGAAGATTTAAAGCTGACAAAAGGAATAGAGAGCTTTTTGACGGAGTAAATCATAAACTCATGCAAGGAATAAAGATTAATTCCGATGAAGAACAAATTTACGCAAGGCACATGATTAACAGCAAGCGATTGTATAGGTATATGGATAATAATAAATCGGAGTATTCTTTGTTTGTTTTTATTCCATATATGTTTGGAACCACTTACAATGGCTGTTCAGTTTGTCCTGAAAAGTCAATCATAATTCCATGTTTGCATGATGAATCCTATGCGTATATGAATATCTTTCGAGATAGATTTTCAAAGGTTGCCGGAATGATTTTTTTGTCGAAACCGGAAGCTGATTTAACTAAAAAGCTTTATCAATTAGATAATGTATATAGCGCTGTTTTGGGCGGAGGTGGATTCAGCGAAATTACTTTTAATAAAGATATTTTTTTAGAACGTTATAATATTAAAGAGCCTTATATTTTATATATGGGCAGGAAAGATGTCGGGAAAAATGTTGATATATTGTTAAGATATTTTGCAATGTATAAGAAGAGAATGAAGAACAAACTGAAACTGATTTTGCTGGGAGGTGGAGAAATAGAGGTCCCTTCTTTTGTTCGGGACGATGTTTATGATTTGGGGTTTGTTACGTATGAAGATAAATATAATGCAGCAGCAGGTGCTTTGTTCTTATGTCAGCCTTCGCAGAACGAAAGTTTTTCTTTGGTGATTATGGAAAGCTGGTTATGCAAAAGACCAATCTTAGTTAATGAGCAATGTGCGGTGACCAAGCATTTTGCTCGTGAATCAAAAGGCGGTCTTTATTTTAAAGATTATTTTGAATTTGAATCATGTATAAATTATTTTTTGTATCATCCAGACATCGCTGATGAGATGGGTGAGAACGGCAGAGAATATGTATTGCATAACTTTATGTGGGATGTAATCGTACAAAAATATACTGATTATTTTAAGAAAGTATGTGATAATGAGTCATGAGGAAAATCGCAATGGTTTCTCAGCGCTACGGACTAGAGGTAAACGGCGGAGCCGAGCTTCTTTGCAGACAGCTTGCCGAGAAACTGACACCATATTATGATGTGACGGTATTTACAACCTGTGCCATAGATTATGTGACATGGAAGAATGAATATCCGCAGGGAAAAGAGATAATCAATGGGGTCAACATAATCAGGTATCCGGTGTCACAAGAGCGCAACCAGGAACAGTTTGATGGCATTTCCGTGCAAATATTTTCGAAAAGTCATCACCATAAAGCACTTGAAAAACGATGGATTGACGAACAGGGTCCGTATTGCCCGGAATTGACGGAATATTTGCGTGTTTATTATGCGGAGTATGATGCGGTTTTGTTTATGACTTATTTATATTATATTTCTGCTGTCTGTCTTTCGGATCGGAAAATGAAAAATGCAATTCTGATACCTACTGCACATGATGAACCGCCAATTTATTTGAATCATTATAAAAAAGTTTTTCGCAATGCCAAGGGCTTGATTTACAATACCATCGAAGAAAAAGCTTTTGTTGAAAAGCATTTTCATACCAAGAAAACACCTAACATTATCACCGGAGTCGGAATTGATTTTCCGGATGAAATTCCGGAGTCGAAAATAAAAGAAAAATTCAAACTTGGTTCTTACATTCTTTATGTTGGGCGCATTGATGAATCCAAGGGTTGCAAAAAGCTATTTACCTATTTTCAGTCCTATAAGAAAAGAAACCCCGGTAATTTAAAGCTGGCGCTTATCGGCAAATCGGTTATGGCAATTCCCAACGACGAAGACATTGTAGGCTTAGGATTTGTGAGTGATGAAGATAAATTCGGATTAATTAAAAATTCTCGTTGTCTCGTATTGGCTTCTGAATTTGAAAGTTTATCAATAGTTGTACTGGAAAGTATGGCTTTAGGTGTTCCTGTTCTGGTTAATGGGAATTGTGATGTGCTGAAAGGTCATTGTGTAAGAAGTAACGCCGGATTGTATTTTACCAATTTTTTTGAGTTTGAGAAGGCGCTTAATTTTATTCAAGATAATCAGTCTGTTGCTGAAATAATGGGGCGCAACGGAATTACATATATCAATGTAAACTATCAATGGGAATGCATTATAGGGAAAATGATCTCTTTAATCAATGAAATAGCAGAAATTTCATGAGTTGTTTCAATTAATAAAGCAAACGAGTTTGATCTAAAAAGATAAACTGGTATAATAATATTGACTAAACAAATGATAAGGGAATGATGTCGTGACAAACGGTCATAGTGTCTAGAAATTTTAATGCGAAATATTGATAAAAACACAATTAGTAATTTTAAAAAGGGTTACGAATTAGAGTATAATAGCATATTATTGTTTGTTATTATGATGAGCAGCAATTTTTTAAATTACCTGTTTCAAATATTGATGGGTAATTTGCTCTCTGTTGAAGATTACGGAACTCTGACTGCGCTATTGTCGATGATTTCTATTGTGTCTGTAATTTCAACAATATTTACAATGGTAACGGCAAAATATACAGTGCAACTTGCTTCAAATTCACAATATGAGAATATCCGCAGATTATTTACCAAGATGTCTTGGCTCATTGCAATATTTGCGGTTGTGGTAATCATTTCCAGCACAGTATTCTCTGCTGGCATCAGCGATATTTTCAAAATAAATGATAGCCGGCTGATCATTTTTACTTTTTTTGTCATTGCGATCAGCACGTTTTACTCAATCGCGTTGGGTGTTCTTCAGGGGATGAAGAGATTCTTTCATTATGGAATCACCGGATTAATTGCAACTCTGGGAAAATTGCTCTTCAGTATAGCGTTGGTATTATTGGGATATCAATTATTCGGAGTGATCACTGCAATCCTGTTGGGAATTATTGTTGCAACATTATATGGTTTGTACCATGTAAGGGATGTATTTAAAACGAAACAGGCAGCGAATGTTACAGCATTCAAACTGAATGGATTTGGGCGATATTTGTCCAAAGTATTGTTGGCTCAGATATTTATCAGTATTATTGCAAACAGTGATATTTTGCTAGTAAAATACTTTTTTACTTCTGAAGAAGCCGGATATTATTCTTCAGCCATGGTTTTGGGAAAAATAAGTATGTATGTGGCCTCAGCGATTGTTGCTGCAATGTTTCCGATTGCCGCGGAACGCATGGAAAATGGCAGTAGTATAAAGCGATTGCTTAGTAAATCATTGATATACGGAGGCGGAATTGCAATTGCATGTGCGGTGGTTCTGAATCTTTTTTCTGAGTTTGTAATCAAAATTATGTATGGAGCACAGTATATCACTGCGGCTCAATATATGTTGCCAATTTCGGTATTAATTATACCTGTTACCTTTTTCATGATTTTAATGAATTATCAGTTGGCTGTGAGTAATTCAAAGCCGCTTGTACTTTCATTAGCTTTGAGTATAGTATTCAGCGGTTTCGCTGTTGTTTTGTTCCACAGTTCGATTCCGCAATTACTTTACGGTATATCAGGATGCCTTGCATCCGGTGTTATATTGGATTTAATGATTGCAAAGATTCAGCAAAATCGCCTCGAATCGCATTGAAATGGAGCGTCATGAGCAGAGTGCTATGCTAAAATGGCGTATGCAGTGACAATTTAGACGGAGGACATTCATGTTCGACAATTTCGGGAAGTTAAGTGTTATTTTACCGGCGTACAATGAAGAAGAAAATATTTATCTCAATGCATTGACGACTTCGAATTCTATTGGTTTATTTCTGCCTCGGTATGAAATCATCGTTGTAAATGACGGGAGTATCGATCAAACACTCAATGAGGCGAATCGTGCAGCAAAAGAAGACGGGCATATTACTGTGATCGACAGTCAGCCGAATAAAGGTAAAGGTCACGTATTGTGTGCCGGTACTGAAGCGGCAAATGGGGAGTATGTAGCATTTTGCGATTCAGATTTGGATCTACATCCGAAACAATTGGAAAAATTTATACAGATTATGATTGATAAAGATGCCGATATTGTGATAGGATCAAAAATGCATCCAGAAAGTGATGTGGAGTATCCTTGGCATCGGAAGGTAATCAGTTGGGGTTATTATTTTGTGTTGCGAATATTATTTCGCCTGAAGGTAAAAGATACGCAAACGGGGTTGAAACTTTTTAAGGCAGATGCGATCAAGCCAGTTATGGAGAAAATTTTAGTTAAAAGATTTGCTTATGATATTGAAGTGCTTGCAATATTGAATCGAAGAGGGTACAAAATCGAATCAGCTCCGATCCAATTGGTATATCAGCGAGGTCGATTTGGGAGTCGTATTCATCTGAAAGATATTTTTAATGTTGCGAAAGATACGATGGCAATTTTTTACAGGCTTTACATTTTGAGATATTATGATGAAAAAGAGTAATACTGTGTAATTCAAGATAAGGTATGGTGTGATGCAAAAAGTTTCAATTATTATTCCCGTTAAAGAAATCAATGATTATATTCGTGAGGCGATGCCTCACCTTTTATCGTTGCAATATGATAATTATGAAATACTTATTTTTCCAGATGAGTCAACGGGGGAAACATTCCCGAAGACAAGGGTGATACCGAGCGGAAAAGTCGGGCCAGCAGAAAAACGAGATATGGCATTGGATTATGCCGAGGGTGAAATATTTGCTTTTATTGACGACGATGCATATCCCCGTATGGACTGGCTTAATAATGCAGTAAATGCGCTTCAGGAAGAAGATGTCGGTGCTGTGGGCGGTCCCGCTGTTACAGTAGAAAGCGATGAGGCAATGAACAGAGCCGGAGGAAAAGTTTATGAAAGCTTTTTATGCAGTGGAAAATATATTTATAGATATCTCCCGGGAACGCCGCATGATGATGATGATATTCCCTCAGTGAATTTGATTGTGAAGAGAGACGTATTTGAATCTGTCGGTGGTTACGATTCGAGTTTTTACCCCGGTGAAGATACAAAATTATGTTTGGATATAACGCATAAAGCAAAAAAAAGATTGCTGTACAGACCGGATGTGTTGGTTTATCATCACAGGAGACCATTGTTTCGGGCTCATTTAAAACAAGCGACAAATTATGCGAAGCACAGAGGTTATTTTGCGAAGGTTTTACCCGAAACGAGCCTTAGGATTCAGTATTTTATACCGACTCTGTTTTTTTTGGGTGTAGTACTCGGGCCTGTTGTTTGTTTTTTTGTACCCATACTGTGGTGGGTTTATTCAGGAATACTGGCCTTATACTTTATTCTTGCTGCAGTCAGTATTAAAAATGCCGGCAGTATCAAAATATTCATTTTAGCCTTGTTAGGAATATTTATGACTCATCTTGGATACGGGATTTGTTTCTTGCAGGGATTATTTAGTAAAAAGTTAATACGTTAGTAGGGAGTAAACAATGAAAATAGCAATATCTTATCCCCCGTTGGAGAGCGAAAAAGGAGTCCCCCTTTTGGGGCAGAATCGTCAATTTCAATGGTTCAATAATCCGACATATATTTATCCTATGGTTCCTGCATCAGCTGCAAGCCTGCTGAAAGATAAAGGTCATGAGGTTGTTTGGAACGATGCAATTGCCGAAGAATGGAAATATGATCGTTATCTTGAATATTACAAAAACGAAAATTTTGATTTAGTGATGATAGAGACCAAGACTCCAGTTGTAAGGATGCATTGGGAAATTATTAAAACATTAAAAGAGATTTCTCCCGATACACTTGTTGTCATGGTGGGTGATCATGTGACTGCTTTCCCTGAAGAGTCGATGAATGCCTGCCCGGTGGATTATATCTTGACCGGTGGGGATTATGACTTTTTGATTGCCGGTTTATGCGATATATTATCGGCAAATCAAATGGCGGTGACTGAAGCTGAAATGGAAGCTGGGGTTTACTACAGAAAAGATGGAAGAGTATGCAACAGCGGTGTTTTCGTTTTAAATCACGATCTGAACACTTTACCGTTCATAGACAGAGATTTGACCAAATGGAAGTTGTACAGCGAAAAAAACGGGAATTATTCAAGATTGCCCGGAACCTATACGATGGCAGCTCGGGACTGCTGGCATCATAAATGCACGTTTTGCAGCTGGACGACATTATATCCTTCCTACCATATGAGAAGTCCGGAAAATTTATTGGACGAGATCGGCATTCTGATCGAAAAATACGGAGTGAAGGAAATCATGGATGATTCTGGAGCATTTCCGATCGGACAATGGTTGCATGATTTTTGTGAAGGTATGATCGAACGTGGATACAACAAAAAAGTAATATTGGACTGCAATATGAGATTTTGCGCATTATCTCAGGATGAATATAATCTGATGAAAAAAGCAGGCTTTCGTTTTGTGTTGTTTGGTTTGGAGAGTGCAAATCAAGCAACTCTTGATAGGATCATAAAAGGCGAAAAGATTGAAGATATGGTTAATAGTTGCAAAATGGCAAAGAAAGCCGGACTTTCACCTCACATTACGATTATGTTCGGGTATCCGTGGGAGGGGAAAGAGGAGATACAGAATACTGTTTCACTTGGAAGAGAGATATTAAAAAAAGGATATGCGCATACTTTGCAGGCTACTGTTTTGATCCCTTATCCCGGAACACCGTTGCATAAAGAGTGTATGGATAACGGGTGGCTTGCAACCGAGGAGTATGAAGAATATGATCAGCGCCGCCCGGTGATGAAAACCCCCGTCGGCGATGATTATATCAAAGAAGCCGTTCAGTCGGTATATAAGGTCGCATTCAGTCCGGAGTTCATATTCAGGCGAATTGTTGGGATCCGCAGCTGGGAAGATGTGAAATTTATAACCCGTGCAGCCGGAAAAGTATTCGGCCATCTGTTTGATTTTAAAAAATAATGAGTCCGCAGAAACATTTGGTTGCCGGTATATTGCTTGGCACTTGTGTGTATGGTTTGACGAAAGATATTGCTGCCGGTACATTATGCTTAATAGGAGCTGTTTGTCCTGATGTGGACCATTTATTGGAATATGGTGTTTACTGTATCAAAAACAAAGTGAAGCCGGGAATGAAAGAGTTCATCAGCGGAAAATATTTTGCAAAAAAAGGAACGATTGTCTTGTTTTTTCATGGGTATGAGTATGCGCTCGGTATGCTGCTGGTTATTGCGGAGTTAGTGATGAATACCAATGGAATCGATATTCTTTTGGCGGCATTCACCTTCGGGTATATTGTGCACATAATAATGGATTTGCTAGGAAATGATTTCGGAATAAAAGGGTATTCGATTATTTACAGAGCAACCAGAAAATTCAATGAAACAGATTTATGTGTCAAAAACAGATTGAAATAAGCTATGATAATAGAGGTCAGATATGCAGTTCACGGTTTCGATCATAACACCCACCTATAATTCGATGCGTACGTTGGATGAATATTTTAAGGCAATTATGTCACAGAGTTATCCCCATCAAATGATCGAATTGATCATTGCTGATGGTGGATCGACGGATGGTACAATTGAATATATGAGCCAGGCGAAGGAACAAAGCGATATCTCAATCAGGGTGTTGGAAAATCCTTTGCGCACAGCAGAAGCAGGAAAAGCAGTTGGTGTCAGAGTGGCTGCTAATGAAATAGTTTGCCTGCTGGATTCTGACAACATTATTCCTGATCAAGAATGGTTGGACCGAATGCTACAACCTTTTCTCCAGGAAGAAATCATTGCATCCGAACCGATCGAGTATACATACAGAACCAAGGATAGCACAATCAACCGATATTGTGCATTGATCGGGATGAATGATCCGTTATGTCTTTTTACTAGAAACTATGATAGACATTGTTATGTAACCGATAAATGGACACAAGTCGAGAGGGAAGAAACGGATAACGGATCATATCTATCGGTTAAGTTCAAAGCAAATATGATACCCACCATTGGAGCAAATGGTTTTTTCATGAGAAAAAACGAGCTTGCGGAAAACTTTGAAGGGAATTATTTATTTGATATTGATGTATTGTGGGAATTATTTCTGAAAAATCCCGATTTGAAAGTTGCAAAAGTCAAGACGGGAATCGTCCATTTGTATTGCCCGAATATCAAGACATTTTACCGAAAACAGAATCGAAGGATCAAAGATTTTTTGTACTTCAGCGAAGAAAAGGGAAGAAAGTATCCTTGGAGTAAAGTGGGTAAAGGAAGTATTGTTATATTTTCACTTTGCTGCCTGACAATTCTGCCTTTGTTGGTGCAGTCTTTGATAGGTCAAAGCAGGAAATCTGATTGGAAAGCATGGTTATTTCATCCGTTGGCTTGCTGGATCACGTTATGGGTATATGGAACTAGTGTGATCGGTGGTATCTTCCATAAAAGTGAAGCCAACAGAGATGGATGGAAGCAGTAAGAAGCAATTAAACTGTTATAATATTAATATTTGATGTGAGGAAATGAATGAAAGTATCAATTATCGGAACAGGTTATGTTGGGTTGGTATCGGGAGCATGTTTTTCTGATATGGGAAATGATGTTTGGTGTGTTGATATCAACAGCAAAAAAATTGATGATTTGAATAGCGGAGGAGTTCCGATTTACGAACCGGGATTGAAAGAATTAATTGACAGAAACAGGGAATCAGGGCGGTTGAAATTTACAACCAATTTGGAAGAGGCTTTAAAAACCTCAGAGATATGCTTTATTGCCGTCGGTACGCCAATGGGCGACGATGGCAGTGCAGATCTGAATTATGTTTTGGCAGCAGCGAGAAGCATCGGAAAATACATGATCCGACCGATGTATGTCGTTGATAAATCAACAGTTCCGGTCGGAACTGCTTTAAAAGTAAAGGCGGCAATTCAATCCGAGCTTGATGCCAGAGGAAGCGATTTAACATTCCACGTCATTTCCAATCCCGAGTTTCTGAAAGAGGGGGCTGCGGTTCAGGATTGTATGAGACCGGATCGTATCGTGATCGGGGTGGATTCTCCCGAAGCGGAAAAGGCAATGCGAACGCTGTATGAACATTTCGTCCCGAGTTCTGAAGGTATTATTATGATGGATATTGCTTCTGCGGAAATGACAAAATACACTGCCAACTGCATGTTGGCAACCAAAATCAGCTTTATGAATGAAATTTCGAATATTTGCGAATTGGTCGGTGCGGATGTTAACAAAGTAAGACTTGGAATCGGAAGTGATAAACGGATCGGGTATTCGTTTATTTATGCTGGATGCGGATATGGGGGAAGCTGTTTCCCGAAAGACGTGCAGGCGCTAATCAAAACGAGTAAAAACAATGGGTATACGCCTAGAATTCTGGATGCCGTGGAACTTGTTAACGCCGATCAGAAAATGATGATTCCGAACAAAATTATCGCGAAATATGGGGAAGATTTGAGCGGTATGACGTTTTGTTGTTGGGGACTGGCATTCAAACCGGATACTGATGATATGCGTATGGCACCTTCAATCATAATCATAAACGAATTGACAAAACGGGGAGCAAAAGTCCGAGCGTATGATCCGAAAGCGGTTTTAGAAGCAAAGGAATGTTATCTGAAAGACAATGAAAATGTCGAGTATGTTGAAGAAAAATATGAGGCATTGCAGGATTGCGATGCGATGATTCTGGTTACGGAGTGGAAAGAATTCCGAAGTCCTGATTTTGACAAAATCATCAATAATCTGAAGAGCCCGGTAATATTTGATGGCAGAAATCAGTATCAAATCGAGATGATGAAACAGTACGGGATTGAATACTATCAGATCGGTGTAGGGAAAAATATTTTAGATTGGGTTGAGTAGAAGAATATGAATAAGATTTTGGTAACCGGAGGCGCGGGTTTCCTGGGGAGTAACTTATGTGCGAGATTACTGGAAAATTCGAATAATGAAGTAATCGCGTTGGATAATCTTTTTACAGGTCGAATGATAAACATTACACCGCTTCAAACTTATAGCAATTTTAAATTTATCCAACATGATGTACAGATACCGATTGATATTGAAGTGGATCAAATATATAATGCGGCTTGTCCTGCTAGTCCTCCCGCGTATCAAAAAAGTCCGACCAATACTACCAAGACAAGTATATTCGGGGTATTAAATATGCTGGATCTGGCAACGAAATATGGAGCAACCATGTTTCAATTTTCAACCAGTGAAGTTTACGGTGATCCAAAAGTACATCCACAGTCCGAGAGTTATCGCGGATCCGTCAATCCAATCGGGATCCGCAGTTGTTATGACGAGGGAAAACGCTGTTCCGAAAGCCTTTGCTTTGATTACAACCGTGAATTTGGCACAAAGATTAAGGTGATTCGTATTTTCAATACCTACGGACCGAATATGGATCCGAACGATGGACGCGTTGTCAGCAATTTTATCATGCAGGCATTGAATAATGAAGACATTACTGTTTACGGAGACGGCAGTCAAACGCGGAGTTTCTGTTATGTCGATGATCTGATAGAAGGAATTATCCGAATGATGAATGACAGCGGAGATTTTATGGGACCGGTAAATCTGGGGAATCCCGGTGAGTTCACGATATCGGAGTTGGCAGAAAAAGTAATACGAATGACAAAAAGCGCTTCCAAAATTGTATACAAACCGTTGCCGGGCGATGATCCGACACAACGTAGGCCGGATATTTCTTTGGCAAAAAAAATATTGGGTTGGGAACCGAAAGTGATGCTTGAGAGCGGGCTTGAAAAGACAATTGGGTATTTTGAAAAGTCAATGTAGAATTTGGAGTTTTTATCTCTATGAACTTAAACAATAAATTAAATCTTATTGGGAATGTAAACAAAAGAGAGAAAGCAATTGATTTACTGATTTATTTTTGCATTTTCATTGTAGCCGCAGGTGTAGTGTGGAGTTTACGAAATATTGCATTGGGAACACATGATGATATCAATATGTTTGTTGACATTCAGACGCATTCTTTGAAAGAATATCTTTCTCTTACTTTTTTCAACAATATACAAAGAGGACGCATTAGCCCAATCCAATTGTTGGCAAATGTCTTGTTGTATGGAGCTCTTTCGACAAAAAGCCAGTTTTTATATTCTTTGGTGATGTATATTCCCATAATCAGCAATGTTTGTTTCTTTGCTTATATTATTGGTAAGCGATTTGGGAAATATTTTGGACTCTTTATTCCTGTATTTTTTTTCGCATTGGTGCAAGTTGATAATTACCATAATCTTATGGTGTCATACCCGTTATGTTTTCAACTAGGATTGTTTATGTTCTTGTTGGGCATTCAATTGTTTTTGGAATATTTTGAAAATAAAAAGTTTGCTTATTTAATATTCAGTGCTTTGTGTATGTTTGATTCATTTTCAGCATATGAATCATTTGTTTGTTTTTATGCTGTTTTTTTTGTTATTGCATTTATAATAAATATTAATTTTGAAGATAAAAAAATCAAATGGGTCAGTTTTTTCAAACAAATTTCTATACATACTTTTTTTGTGGTAATTTATTTAGCTATATATTTAATATGCAGACACAATAGCGATTTATCATATGGTGGGGCAACTATTGATACATCTACATTCAGCATCACATTAGCATTAAAAACGTTATTCACTTTTTCGTTCAGTTTATTTCCGTTACGTGAGTTTTTTTCTAATTTTTTCAATGGCAGTCTCTCTTTTGAAATGATTACACTTCGTATGATTATAAAAGCAATTTTTGTCGGTTTGGGGAGTAGTATTACTTTATATTTAAGCAAAGATATTTCTAAAAAATTGTTATTTTGTTTATCTTTGATAGGATTAATTGCTGCAGTTGTATTTTGTATTCCACACTCACTTACTCCACAATATCAATATTGGGTTAGCATTGGAGCGGCTCAAGGATTTGTCCCTTCGTATATCTCATATTTCGGGATCGTCCTTATGCTATGTTCATTGATAATTTTCATATCAAATCTTAAAAGACTAAGTAAATATAAATTGATAATTGTCGCTATAATTTCAATAGTTATGGCTTTAGGATCCTTGTGTACAGACATTTCAAACCAAACAACAATTAACCAAAAAACGGATGCTACAATTAGTTACAAGTTATTTGATCGTTTAGTTAAATCTGAGTATTATGCTTCATTAGAAGATGATGCTGTTATTTATACAAATACATATACTGGAATTCATAATGTTATTTCAACATTAGGAGAATATGGCTCCATATATTGCGGAAAAGATTATTATTTTACGAATGATATAAATGATGTAATGCAATTTGATCATAAATATTATTTGGAATACGATTCTGAAAATCAATGTATTGTATTATCAAGAATGATCCAAGAAGGTATCGTTGATTCAGTATATATCATGTCGTATTCTGATGATAATATTAATTGTTTTTATGCTAATAAAGCTGATACATATGAGCCAGTATATATGAATAAGGGCTACTATTCCGATTATACGTCTATAATTATTATACCCGTTACTGATGCTGACAATGGAATATTAATTCAATCTGAGAATATATTATTGAATAGCTCTAAATTAACTAATAAAGATAGACTTTTAGCATCAGAATTGGAGCAATTTTCGTATGGTGAAATATACAGTGTAAATCAAGATCTGCCATTTTTAGTATTTGCGGATGGTTGGGCTAAAAAAGAAAATTGGGGGAGATGGAGTCAAGGACAAGAGAGTAAGTTAGTTATAGTTGTACCAAAAGGATCAATAAACTCTATTGAAGTTAGGATTGAAGTTATAGCATTGAAGCAAATAAATGGATTAAATGTAGAAATTCGATGTGGGGATACAACATTAACAAATTCAATAATTTATGAAAATGGAACAATATCGTTTGTGGTACCTAATGAATTAATTAATGACAACGGAATAATAACATTGGATGTGCTATGTGATAATGCTGTCTCCCCTGAAGATTTAGGGATAAGTATTGACTCAAGAGTATTGGGAATTGGTATTGAAAATATTCAAATTAATCTTCTAAATTAAATTGAGTTAAAATATTGAATGCTTAGTTGCCATTAATTTTTTTAAAACTAAATATGCGGAGTTGAGATGAGTCATATTAATATTAAAAAAATATATCTTGAATTTATTTTTTATTCAATATTATTTCTTTGCACTTGTGTATTAATGAAAATATTTTTTCAAATGCCTGTCAGAAATTTTATTGAAATATATTCAAACCCCATAAATTATTCCGGCGATGCATTTGGGGCGTTAGTAGTAGCACAAAATTTTATTTCAGGTGGAAATGTCAGCACAATTAATAATCTAGGCTCTCCATTTGGCTGGGATTCTCAGTCTACAACATTTAGTATGCTAAATATTTTTTTGGTTTATTTAGGATCCTTATTAACCGATAAGCCTGCTTTGATAGTAAATGTAATATACTTTTTATCTTATCCTGTTACAAGTATAATTTCAGCTTTTCTGCTCAGAAAAATAAAAATATCTTCTGCATTATCTTTTATGGGTGGAATAATATATACTTTTTTACCCTTTCACTATATGAGAAATACTGGGCATATTTGGCTAGCTTTATATTATATGGTTCCTTTAGCTTCGTTAGTATGTGTATGGATTCTTAATGGTCACACATATGATGATTTAAAAATTTGCAGGAATAAAAATTTCTCATATATTTGGAATCGAAAACTTACATTTTCGGCAATAATATGTTTTATTATTTCTATGGGTGATCCATATATAGCTTATTTTACAATGATATGTATTACATTTGCCTGTATTTATGCTACTATAGAATTTAAAAAAATCAGATTGTTCATTCAAGGAATGTTATTAAATTTAGTCGTTGTTTTTGGCTTTTTAATTCAAATTCTTTCTGGAATTCTTTCTGGTAAGATGATCTTTGATTCTGGAACAGCCACTAGAAGTATAGCTCATACTGAATTATTTGGACTTAAGATTGCACAGCTTTTATTACCTGTTAGTGGTCATCGCATACAGGCCTTGGCTGATATTTCGGCAACGTATAATAACAATATGCCATTGGTTAACGAAAATGCAACAGCTACTCTAGGATTATTGATGTCGATTGGCTTTATTTGCTCAATTATTATAACTTTATTTAAAAAAAATAATCGAAATACACTTGAAGTTAAATTAGGTGTAATGAACTTATTAATAGTATTGTTAGCGACTATTGGGGGGGGGGGAGTTTTTATATCCATGTTTGTTACATCTGTAATAAGATGTTATAATCGACTAAGTGTATTTATTGCTTTTTTTTCATTAGTAGTTCTATTGCTATTAATTCAGAAAATATATGATAAAGTCTATAATAATATTATTAGTAAGAAAAAGAAAAAAATCTTATTCTTATCATTTATTGTTACGATTTTAGTGATATCTGTTTTGGGGGTATTTGATCAAGTAGGTAAAAATGCCATTGTGAAATTTGAAATAAGTGAGTGGAGTAATGATGAAAATTTTGTAGAGAATATTGAAAAACTAATCCCCAACGATGGAATGATTTTCGAATTACCTGCACAAGGTCTGCAAAATGGTAATTATCTTAATGAAGGGAAATTCTTTACTTACGACATATTAAAACCTTTTCTTCATTCAAGCACATTACAGTGGAGCAGTAGTTATGCGGATGGCGATATAAATTATTATTGGAATATATATATGGCATCATTATCAATGGAAGAAATGGTTAATACTTTATCTAATATTGGGTTTGATGGGCTGTATATCGATAGTTATGCGTACAGTGAGGATGAATTTTTTACATTGCAATCCGATATAGAAGCGATCCTTAATGTTGAACCACTGATTAGCGAAAACGGGAGACTGTATTTTTATGACTTCACAAAATATAAGACATCATCTGTTTATCAACAGGCTGATTCGTTGATAAATAAGACAATAAATTCTAATGAGAATAATCCGCTTGTAGAATATTTTTATGGTTGGAGTGATTTCGAAAATGATTGTAGATGGTCCAGTGGTGATTCATGTGATGTTTTACTCTACTTAAGTGATATAAGCAGTGATGTAAAAGTTGAAATGGATGTAGATGTTATAAATCAAACCTCGAATCAAATGATATCTATTTATTCAAATGAAGATTTAATATATCAAACTAATACTTTTGAGTCGGGAATTATTTGTATTAATATTCCTCAAGATAGTATCAATACAAATGGCGTAGTCGATTTGAGGTTCACGATTAGCAGTGAAAATTCAGATAGCTCAAATCTTGATGGACAAATTTTTTCTATTGGGATTAAAAGCCTGTTTTTTAGTATAGATTAGTTTTTTATGAAAAAGAATATTCATGAATATAATTAAGCATTGTTGATTAAGTCTATTCAGAGAAATGCTAAATAATAAATTTGGTGAAGGAGAATATATGAAAGTTGTAATCTTTGCAGGAGGTTTTGGAACTAGAATTAGTGAGGAAAGCCATTTGAAACCGAAGCCTATGATTGAAATTGGGGATCAGCCTATTCTATGGCATATCATGAAATACTATTCCTGTTTCGGTTTTAATGAATTTATTATTTGTGCCGGGTATAAACAACATATCATTAAAGAGTATTTTGCGGACTATTATCTTCATAGAAGCGATATTACATTTGATTTCAGTTCGAATGAAAAGATTATTATTCACAATAATTTTGCTGAACCTTGGAAAGTTACTGTAGTAGATACTGGGCTCAACACTATGACTGGCGGAAGGCTAAAAAGAGTCAAAAATTATATTGAAAATCAAACATTCATGTTGACTTATGGTGATGGATTATCGGATGTAAATTTAAAAAAACTGCTTGAATTTCATTATTCAAAGGGAAAAGAAGCAACGTTGACGGCTATCCAGCCAGGCAGTAGATTTGGTATGCTTGACATTAAGGACGATTGCAGAGTAAGCGGATTTGCTGAAAAACGTAAAGAAGACGGTGGATGGATTAATGGAGGGTTTATGGTATTAGAGCCCGGAATTATTGATCGAATAAATGATGATACGACAATTTTTGAGCGAGAACCACTCGAAACGTGCGCTTTTGATGGCGAACTAGAAGCATATAAACATGATGGATTTTGGCAATGTATGGATACTATGCGAGATAAAGATCTTTTAGAAGAACTTTGGTTAAATGGAACTGCACCATGGAAAATGTGGTAGTGAATAATGGACGATAATCAAAAATTAACGATATTGATGACTTCATGTAAGGCATATTGGGATGTATTGCAAATTCACGATATCCTGTTTAAAAAATATTGGCCAGATTGTCCGTTTGAAATTATTCTTGTCACAGATGAAGTTGCAGGTGAAACTTCATTGTATTCTAAAGTGATTGAGGCAGGCAAAGAGGCGCAAGGGAATAAAAATGCCACTCGTATTGTTAAAGCATTGTATGATATTCATACACCGTATGTTATGCTATTACAAGAAGATTTTTATCTATGTGATAAGGTGCATACAAGTAAAATCTTAAACATCTTGTACATGATGTCTAAATACCATGCGGCTAATATCAGAATGATTCAAAGCCCGATAACTACAGTTGTATATTCCGAAGAGGATGCATTGATGGAATACTCTGCCGGAATGGCATATCGTTTATCAATGCAAGCCGGAATTTGGGACAGACTTTATCTATTGGAGATGTTTTCAAAATATGATAACGGTGCTGAATTTGAAAGAAAAGGATCATTTGAAAGTACTCAATTTGATCAACCAATTCTTGCAACAAAGTATATAGCATATCCATTTATCAATGCAATTCAAAAAGGGGCATGGCATGATTCAGCATTGCAGTTATTAAGCCAGAACGAATTAATCCCTGACTTCAATAAACATCCTCAAATGACAGAAAAACAAAAAATGGTTAATGCTTTTAAAGGTTGGATTATTAGTTTGAATCCCTCATTTATTGTAAAATTGCAGAACCGTATGAACAAAGGGAAAAAATATTAGTGGTGAAAAATGATGAGGTTATTGGATTTTTATCAAGGTAAAAAAATACTGATTACGGGACACACCGGCTTTAAAGGGACATGGTTAAGTAAAATATTGATTGATGCCGGTGCTTTTGTCTCCGGATATGCGCTTCAACCAAGTGATAATCCGTGTTTCTTTGATTTGGCAAACATTACAAATGGAATGCATTCCGTGTTGGGCGATATAAGAGATATTGATCGGATCAGTACACTTATTGAAGAGTTTGAGCCAGAAATAGTGATTCATATGGCCGCACAAGCTATTGTTCGAGATGGGTATAGAGATCCAGTGTATACTTACGGTACCAATGTTATGGGAACTGTAAATATTTTGGAGGCTATTAGAAAGACTCATTGTGTCAGATCTTTTTTGAATGTTACTACAGACAAAGTATATGAAAATAAAGAGATTAACACTGGTTATGTGGAAACTGATGTATTAAATGGAATCGATCCATATTCCAACAGTAAAAGCTGTTCTGAATTGGTGACGCAAAGTTATAAAAGAAGTTTTTTTCATGATCGAAATTGCGCGATTTCAACAGCCAGAGCAGGAAATGTGATTGGTGGCGGAGATTTTTCCAAAGACAGAATTATTCCAGATTGTGTAAGCGCTGCGATTTCGCATGAAAAAATATCAGTAAGAAATCCCAATTCGGTACGCCCATATCAGCATGTCTTAGAACCATTGTTCGCATATTTAATGATTGCAAAAAAACAATATGAAAATTCTGATTACTCCGGATATTACAATGTCGGACCCGACGAGAGTGATTGTCTGACCACGAAAGATTTAGTGGATTTGTTTTGCGAGAATTGGGGAGATATAAGTTGGGAAAATAAGGCTGAAAAAAACGCTCCACACGAAGCGGGACTTTTAAAATTGAATTGCAACAAACTAAGAAAAACATTCGAATGGATGCCAGTATGGAATGCGAAAACGGCAGTATCGATGACTTGTGATTGGTATAAACGATGGCAAAAAGATCAAAATATCTCAGATATCATGAGTGGTCAAATACGAAAATATTATGAAAGTTTTTTAGTAAATGAATAATGTTATTGTAACCGGAGCGAACGGTTTTTTGGGTACTTGGCTTGTAAAGAAATTATCTGAAGAAGGAAAGTTAGTAATAGCAGTACTTAAGGATGAATACGAAGACAAGCATGGACTCGATTCCGTAAAAAATGTCCAAATTATTTATTGTAAAATGGACTGTTATGAGAAATTACCTGATTTGATTCATTCTTCTGATATTCCCGATACTATTTATCATCTTGCATGGGCAGGAACGTCCGGATCAGAACGCAGTGATTATCAGATGCAATTGGAAAATGTAGGATACACCTTAGATATAATAAATGCCGCTGCAAAAATTGGTTGTAAAAGGTTTGTCGGTGCAGGTACATTAGCAGAAAAAGATTGTTTGGAATATATCCAATTAGACGATTCAACTCCGAATCCGGTGGCTCATTATGGTGTGGCAAAAATTGCTACACAGTTTATGAGTAAAATCGAATGCCAGAAAAATAGAATGGAATATGTATGGGGAATCTTTTCGAATATCTATGGAGTAGGAAACACGACGAATAATTTTGTGAATTTTGCAATAAAATCAATGCTTAAAAAACAGGACGCAGAATTCACTTCGGGAGAACAGTTATATGATTTTGTTTATGTGGAGGATTTTATCCATGCATTGTATCTTATCGGAGAAAAAGGGGAAAACAATCGTTCTTATTTTTTAGGTAGTGGAAGTCCCAGAAAATTAAAAGAATATATATTTATGATCCGAGATGCCATTGATCCTGACATCCCTTTATTTCTTGGCCGAATTCCTTTTAACGGTATAAGTTTATCTGAGGAAGAAATCAGTTGCAATAAACTCAGTATTGATACCGGATACAGAGCGAAAGTTGGTTTTAAAGAAGGGATAGAACTGACGGTTGATTGGTTACGTTCAAATATTGATTAAATTGGAGTAAGAAATGCAACAATTTTCTTTTGAAAAAACACATTTGGGAGCGTTGTTAATTCATCCATTTATATCGGATGACGAGCGCGGGCTATTTATTAAGGATTATTCAGAGATTATTTTTGAATCGAAACACATCACTCATCCGTTGAAAGAAATATTTTATACTTATTCGCATAAAGGTGTTATACGTGCAATTCATTTTCAGTCTACCAAAGAGCAAGCGAAATTAGTTCGATGTATTAAAGGATCAGTTTTTGATATTATAGTTGATCTACGTCCTGAGAGTCTGACGTTTGGGGAGTGGGAAGCTTTTGAGTTATCATCAAAAACGAATCAAGAAATTTTAGTCCCTGAACATTTTGGACATGGATACTTGGTACTTGAAGACAGTATTGTATCTTATAAATGTGCGGAAAATTTTTTTCCGGAATATGATGACGGCATTATTTGGAACGACCCAGAATTAGCGATTGAGTGGCCACTTAAGAAAATCGAAGGTTTGAATAATTTAATTATCTCCGATAAAGATAAAAACTTACAAAGTTTTGCTGCATTCAAAGAAAAAATATATTATCTGAATTAAGCAAAGAAAAATCATTCATTTTTATCAAAAATCTCTCTATAGGTGATATTCATGATACTAATCATCGGTTCCAACGGGCAGTTGGGATTGGAAATGCAAAAACAATTGAATGAAATGGGTATTTCACACTGCGGATATGACTATCCGGAGGTTGATATAACTGATAAAGCTAGTCTGCGTCGACTGATATTGGCAGTAAAACCCCATGCTGTGATTAACTGCGCAGCTTACACGAACGTTGATGCGGCAGAAAGTGATGAAGAAAATGCATACAAAGTCAATGCACTTGGTGCAAAATATTTGGCTGAGTTATGTAATGAATTTGATATCGAATTAGTGCATATTTCGACAGATTATGTATTCAACGGGGAAGGTATTGACCAAAACGGGATTCTTCGTCCTTACATCGAAACCGATATTTGTGAACCAAATACTGTTTATGGAAAAACAAAATATCAGGGAGAGCAATTCGTCCGCACTGAATGTGGGCGATATTATATTTTGCGAACTGCATGGCTGTACGGGAATGGTAATAATTTTGTGCGCACGATGTTGAATCTTGCGCACAAAACTGATACGATAACTGTGGTAAACGATCAGATCGGATCCCCCACTTCGACAACAGATTTGGCAAAAGCGATTATCTGCCTGCTCGGAAGCGGAGAATACGGGCTGTATCATGCAACTTGCGAGGGACAATGCAGTTGGTTTGAATTTGCAAAAAAAATATTCGAAATAAAACGAATTGATATTAATGTTGTACCCGTTACAAGTGAACAATTTATTCGCCCTGCGAAACGCCCTGCATGGAGTGTACTGGAAAATGCTAAATTGAAATCAATCAATAGTAACACGTTCCGAAATTGGGAAGAAGCATTGATCGAATATTTAAATCAAAATTAAGGATACATTATGAAAGGCATTATCTTGGCTGGGGGGTCTGGAACAAGGCTCTACCCGATTACAAAGTCGATTTCAAAGCAATTGTTGCCTGTGTATGATAAACCGATGATTTATTATCCGTTATCTACCTTGATGCTGGCTGGGATTCGAGAAATTTTGATTATTTCGACTCCAGTTGATTTGCCGTTTTTTGAAAAGTTATTTGGCAGCGGTGAGCAATGGGGACTTCAGTTTACTTATGCGATTCAAGAGAAACCGAACGGGCTTGCGGAAGCGTTCATTATCGGTGAAGAGTTTATTGGTGACGATAACTGCGCATTGGTTTTGGGAGACAATATTTTCTATGGGCAAGGGTTCAGCAAAAGTGTGCAGAAGGCAGCTGAGCTAAACGATGGGGCCATTATTTTCGGTTATTATGTTAACGAGCCGCAGGCGTATGGGGTGGTAGAATTCGACGAGAAAGGGAAAGCAATTTCGATAGAAGAGAAGCCGGAAAAACCGAAATCGAATTTTGCTGTACCGGGTCTGTATTTTTATGATAATAATGTGGTTCAGATTGCAAAGAGTATTAAA
>CAYUFL010000018.1:0-2268 GCA_964444065.1 uncultured Lachnospiraceae bacterium | reverse complement strand
GCGGAGAACTAGAAATAACTACTGTTAATGAAGAATATATGAAAAAAAACCGACTACAAGTCGAGATTATTGGCAGAGGTACGGCATGGCTTGATACCGGTACGCACAAGGATTTGCTGGCGGCAGGTAATTTTGTTGAAACGATACAAAAAAGGCAGGGTCTTTACATTGCTTGCATCGAAGAAATTGCTTTTCTGATGGGTTATATTGACCAAAAACAATTACGGAATCTTGCAAAACCGCTTATCAAAACAGAATATGGTAAATATATTGACATGGTGGCAAGGAAAGGAAAATAATGGCGGAAATAAATATCATTAAAACTGAAATCGAAGGATTAGTTGTTATTGAACCGTCAGTTTTTTCGGATGCCCGTGGCTATTTTGTTGAAATCTATAATCGAGAGGTATTCGAAAAAAATGGTCTTGCAATGAATTTTGTGCAAGACAACGAATCGAAATCGAAAAAAGGGGTTCTTCGCGGACTTCATTTTCAAACGAAATTTTCACAAGGAAAACTTGTACGAGTGTTATCCGGTGAAGTATATGATGTCGGTGTCGATCTGCGCAAAGGGTCGAAGACTTATGGTCAATATGTAGGTGTAATTCTTTCCGGAGAAAATAAGAAAATGTTTTATGTTCCCGAAGGATTTGCGCATGGTTTTTTGGTTTTGTCAGATGAAGCTGTTTTTACCTACAAGTGCACAAACCTGTATCATCCTGAATTTGACGGGGGAATTATTTACAGTGATTCTGACATTAATATTGCATGGCCGACAGAAGGTATTCCGGAAATATTATTATCTGAAAAAGACAGGGTGCTACCAACTTTACGAGAAATCAATATAACCTTTTAGGGGAGGAATGGATATATGAAATCAGTATTAGTAACAGGCGGAGCCGGATTTATCGGATCCAATTTTGTAAATTTGATGGTAAAAAAACATCCGAATTGGCGTATTGTCAACTTGGACGCGTTGACGTATGCCGGAAACATAGAGAACCTTACTGCAGTGAAAGATGCCGAAAACCATATTTTTGTTAAGGGGGATATTACGGACAGAGCGCTTGTTAAATCTTTGTTTGATCGTTATCAATTTGATTTTGTTGTTAATTTTGCTGCGGAAAGTCATGTTGACCGCAGTATCAAGGATCCTGAAATTTTCCTTCTGACCAATATTCTCGGTACACAATGTTTACTGGATAACGCGAAAGAATCTTGGCAGACGGGAAAGGATCAAAACGGCTACCCGACATATCGTGAAGATGTAAAATATTTGCAGGTGTCTACCGACGAAGTTTATGGCGCTCTCGGTAAAACCGGAATGTTTACGGAAACAACCCCCATGGCGCCGAACAGCCCTTATTCCGCAAGTAAAGCATCCGCGGATATGGTGGTGCGTGCATATTCCAAAACATTCCAATTTCCCGTAAATATTACGCGGTGCTCTAATAATTACGGTCCTTACCAATTTCCTGAAAAATTGATTCCGCTCATGATCGGAAACGCATTGGATGGAAAATCACTTCCTGTATACGGTGACGGAATGCAAATAAGGGATTGGCTCCATGTGCACGATCACTGTTATGCAATTGAAACAGTCTTATTAAACGGAAAAGTGGGAGAGGTTTACAATATCGGCGGAAATAATGAAAAAGCCAATATCGAAATTATTAAATTGATACTCTGCATTCTTGGTAAATCTGAGAATTTAATTACCTATGTTGAAGATCGCCTTGGACATGACAGACGTTATGCAATTGATAATACAAAAATCACTACAGAGCTCGGATGGAAACCCAGTTATACATTCGAAAACGGCATCAAAGAAACGATTGATTGGTATCTGTCTCATATGAACTGGATGAGCAATGTACGATCAGGCAATTATCTGAACTATTATGAACAATATTATACAAATAAATAGCAGGGGAAGCGTTATTTTGGAAGATTATAATGTTTCTATGTCGCTGGTAACTTACAACAGCGGGCGTGATATCGCGACATTGCTTCAATCAATTATTGAGAATGTTAAAGGCGTTTCATATCATATTTTTGTGATCGATAACGCTTCAACGGATGATACAGTTGCTGTCGCAGGAAGATTTACGAATGATCGGATCGAATTGATCAGACTTGATCGGAACATTGGTTTCGGAGCAGCACATAACGTAGTGTTAGATCGTATTGGGTCGAAATATCATGTGATCATTAATCCTGATATTGAACTGAGTAATGATGTAATTATGGATATGTCACATTATCTTG
>CAYUFL010000017.1:0-34468 GCA_964444065.1 uncultured Lachnospiraceae bacterium | reverse complement strand
AGTTTTCAGCAGTGCTCTTGAAGCATACAACCCCGCACTCAGACCTGCGGGTCCTCCTCCGATGATAATAACGTCAAACATATTCATTGCTCCTTCTTGATGGCGTTTCATATCAGCCAGTTATCATTTATTATAAACGTAATTGTGACTAAATAAAAGTCTATCCGTTTGATTCCTATATCAAATTCAAAAAATTATTCTGTCTTAATGCTTCATACAAAACCACAGCTACAGAATTTGAGAGGTTTAAGCATCTTGCATTCGAAATTGGTTTCATTGGAATTCTCAATTCTCTTTCTAAAAATTGGTCATGAACTTCTTTCGGAACCCCTGAAGTTTCGCTTCCAAAAATAAAATAATCCCCGTTTTTGAAAGAATGAGATGAATAAGACAGCTCACCTGCCGTAGTCATCAAAAACATTCTCTCGCTATTATTCTTGCTAAAAAACTCTTCGATATTATTATATTCATGTATCTCAACAAACTCCCAATAATCCAGCCCGGCACGTTTGAGTGAGCGATCCGAAATTTGAAATCCATATGGTTTAATCAGGTGGAGATGTGATTCCGTAACAGCACAGGTACGAGCAATATTACCTGTATTTTGTGGAATTTGTGGTTGATACAAAACGATGTGAAACATATTTACCGCTTTCATAAAAAGATACAGCTGCCGCTATAAACGGCAGCCGTAAACATTCGATTTAATTTATTTGTGCATGATTGTTGCCTGAGCAGCAGTCAATCGTGCAATCGGTACACGATAAGGTGAGCAGGAAACATAGTCTAAACCAACACTGTCGAAGAAAATAATAGAATCCGGATCGCCGCCGTGTTCTCCGCAGACGCCGCATTTCAAATCGCTTCGTACGCTCTTTCCTTCTGCTACAGATAATTTAACAAGCCGACCAACTCCGACTTGATCCACTGTCTGGAACGGATCTTGGTCAAAAATATGCTTGTCCAGATATTCATTAATGAATTTTCCGGCATCGTCTCTGGAAAATCCGAGTGTCATTTGCGTTAAATCATTGGTTCCGAAAGAGAAAAATTCAGCGGTTTTTGCCATCTCGGCACTGGTAAGCGCAGCTCTTGGTATTTCAATCATTGTACCGACGAGAAAATGAATATCTGCTTTTTCGGCATCAATTATTTCTTTCGCCGTGTTTTTGATAATATTGACGACATAATCAAGCTCTTTCACATTACCGGCAAGAGGAACCATAATTTCAGGATGAATATCCACCCCATTGCGTTTTGCTTCAATAGCAGCTAAAATAATTGCTTTCGTCTGCATCACTGCGATTTCGGGATATGTAACCGAAAGTCTGCATCCTCGATGTCCGAGCATCGGATTGAATTCATGCAAGTCGCTGATTCTTTGTTTGAGTTTGTCTACCGTAATACCAAGCAATCCGGCAATTTCTTCAATATCTTTTTCTTCCGTAGGCAAAAATTCGTGAAGCGGCGGATCTAAGAGACGAATCGTTACCTCTTTACCGCTCATTGCGGTAAACATCTGCAAGAAATCATCTTTCTGCATCGGCATAATTTTGTCAAGTGCCTCTACTCGCTGTTCCACAGTATCGGCACAGATCATTTTTCTTACTTCAAGAATGCGGTTTGCTTCAAAGAACATATGCTCCGTTCTGCACAATCCAATACCCTCAGCACCAAAATGAAGCGCTGTCGCTGCATCGGTAGGAGTATCGGCATTGGTACGAATCTCCATACGTCTGATACTGTCAGCCCACTCCATAATGATTTTGAAATCGCCGCCGAGATTTGCTTCAACCATTTTCATACAACCGTCATAAACATTGCCCGTAGATCCGTTCAAAGAGATACAGTCACCTTCATTATAGCGTTTGCCGTCAACTTCGAAATATTTTTCTTTTTCATTTACTTTTAACTTTTCGCACCCTGCTATACAGCATTTCCCCATACCGCGAGCTACAACAGCAGCATGAGACGTCATCCCGCCTCTGGCTGTCAAAATACCTTTTGCCATGTGCATTCCTTCAATATCTTCCGGAGATGTTTCTTTTCTCACAAGAATGACATCTTCTCCGTCATTGGCATGAGCCACCGCATCATCAGCAGTAAAATATACTTTACCGACCGCAGCACCGGGAGATGCAGGCAAACCTGTTGCTATCGGGGTCGTCGCTTTGAGTTCGACTTCATCGAAAGTAGGATAAAGCAATTGATTGATCGAAAGCGGTTCGATTCTTAACAGTGCAGTTTCTTTATCGATAATCTTTTCATTTACCAAATCAACTGCAACTTTTAATGCTGCATGAGCAGTACGCTTTCCGTTTCTTGTCTGCAAAAAATACAGTTTACCTTCTTCAATCGTGAATTCGATATCCTGCATATCTTTATAGTGATTTTCAAGAATTTCCGCACTCTTAATAAATTGATCGTAAATACTAGGCATATCGGTTTTGAGCCTTGCAATCGGTTCCGGAGTTCTGATCCCCGCAACGACGTCTTCGCCTTGTGCATTGATTAGATATTCGCCATATATTGCTTTTTCTCCTGTTGCCGGATTGCGGGTAAAGGCAACTCCGGTGCCGGACGTATTTCCCATATTTCCGTAAACCATCGATTGGATATTGACAGCTGTGCCCATATCATGCGGTATATTGTTGAGTTTTCTGTAAGTGATTGCGCGGTTATTATTCCATGATTTAAATATTGCTTCAACAGCAATCATCAACTGAATTTTCGGATCATCCGGGAATTCATACCCTTTGTGTTCTTTGAATATTTCTTTATATTTTACGACGAGGCTTTTTAAATCATCCGTTGTTAATTCTGTGTCGAATTTGTAATTTTTCTGTTCTTTTACGATATCCAGTTCTTGCTCAAAAAAGTTTTTTTCGATTCCGATCGCAACGTCGGAAAACATCATAATAAAACGACGATAGCTATCATATGCAAATCGCGGATTTTGCGTTTTGCGTGCAATTGCTTCTACGGTAACAGCATTCAAACCAAGGTTCAAAATCGTATCCATCATACCTGGCATTGAAATTTTCGCACCGGAACGTACTGAAATCAGTAGCGGATTCTGATCTCCGCCAAAAACTTTTTCTGTTTTTGCTTCGAGTTTTTGAAGATAGTCAAAAATTTGGGTTTTGATATCATCGCTTACTTTTTCGCCGCAGTTGTAATACTCGATACAAGCTTCGGTCGTGACGGTGATACCTTGAGGTACGGGCAGACCAATATTGGTCATTTCGGCAAGTCCTGCTCCTTTGCCGCCGAGCAGAGCCTTTTGAGAGCCGTTTCCTTCCTCAAAAGAATAGACGTATTTCTTACTCATTAAGAACCTCCTGCAAAATAAAGATATCAATATCTTCAATCTTTAACATTATATTACAACACTACGAAGAATTCAACGTGTAAAATGCGCAGAAAGATTATTTTATTATCTGACGCAACAAATTTGCTTTTATTCTCAATCGATATTTCTGAAACAGTCATCCAAAATAAGTTGACAAACAAATCGATATCCAATACTATGGAATCAATTCATAGCAAAGAGGTGTATTCACATTAAAATTAATGATTGGCTGAAAAGCGAAACCGCCAATATTTCGTCAAAATTGATTAATATTAATTTTACAAGATTTTCCGATAACCATCTGATCAGTTTTGGACTGAAAAATCAAGTGTATGAATTAATAGAAATTTTGCGGAGCGCACTCTATCCTCACATATACGAAACAGGAAATACTGACATCCGATTTCTTGAAACAATCGTCTCAAAGAAAATTTGTGACGGTGTCTTGCTCATGAATTCGATTTTGGAACAAGTGTATTTTGGGATAAACGAAAATAGCATCGCTGATGTGAAAGCAGGAGGAAAAATTGCACGTGAACAGGCGGATCAAGTCTGTATGGAATTTTTTTGTAAACTTCCCGAAATCCGAGAAACGCTTTCCACAGACATTCATGCAGCGTATCGAGGCGATCCGGCAGCGGTCAGTTATGACGATGTGATACTCAGCTATCCGTGCATTGAAGCGATCACGAATTACCGTATTGCACATGAATTGTGGCTAAAAAAAGTTCCGCTTATTCCACGAATCATAACCGAATATGCCCATGCACACACAGGAATTGATATCCATCCCGGTGCAAAAATCGGCAACCATTTTTTTATTGATCATGGTACAGGCGTTGTTATCGGAGAAACGTGTGTCATTGGCAACAATGTCAAACTCTATCAGGGTGTTACGCTTGGAGCAAAATCCTTTGAAACAGACGATAAAGGTAATATATTAAATGTAAAAAGGCATCCGAATATTGAAGACAATGTTGTCATTTATTCCGGAGCAACGATACTGGGCGGAGATACCACCGTCGGTCATGACAGTGTCATCGGCGGCAATGTTTGGCTTACAAAATCGGTTCCAGCCTATTCAAAAGTTTATAATTCAACACCGTTTCCGATCATAAAAGCCGATGAAGAAAATTTTTAAGAGCCTGAAATCAGGCTCTTTTTTTATGATTTAAAACCATTTGTTTTTTGCAAAATAAACAATTTCTGCAATAACAATTACCAATGATATCGCAATAACAAACGGGTATCCGAAATTCCAACCGAATTCAGGCATCTTCAGATTCATTCCGTACCACCCTACAAGAACAGTCAGCGGCATGAAGATTGCCGCAATTACCGTAAACAATTTCATGATACTGTTCAGGTTGATATCCATCTGCGTCTGATAAGCTTCCCGTATCTGGGTAACATAATCCCGTAAGTGCAACACATCCGCACACAGACGCTTCGATTTATCTGAAAGCCGTTTCAGATAACGCTTACTTGCAATGCTCACTGTTTCGCTTTGATAAAGATCATCCATAATATCCGACATCTGTTGATAATATTTTTTTAACAACATCAACTTCTTGCGAAAAACAAAGATCTCTTTGACGTAATCCTGCTTTTTTGAGTAGATCAACGATTCTTCTATGGCGGTAATTTGTTTCTCCATCTCCTCAAAAACAGTCCCGTCATCACAAATCAGCTGATCAAAAAAAACAAAGAGGATTTTTTCAATCGATTCATTTTCCAATAAACCTTTGTTGATATCTGTAATCAACTGCTCCACAATTTTGTGCTTTTTACAAATAAAAACAAGCATATTCTTTCTAAAGTATATATAAATATGCGAAAATGAGTCTTTTGTGTTTACTTCGTGGGGAACTTGTAGAGAAAAGAGCAGATTGCCCTGTTCTATGTTTAACAAACCAATCGGACGATAGCCAACAACATCGGGAATATACTCCGGAGGGAATCCGATTATTTCAGCATTTTTCTGAAAATACTCATAGTCGAAATGACAAACCAAAGCGTCCGAATCATTTGTTTTAATTTGTTTGACTTGCGCTTCCTTAATTAGCTGGTTCTCAATTGTTTTTAACATTTCTAACCCCGAATCTGTTATTTTTTCAAATCACGGCTGCCGGGTTTTTGTAACTGAATTTGATTTTGCCTGCATAGCGTGCAATCGTTCGGTTGGTAGGTCTCAATCGATAATTTAACGCAGCTGTAAACCGGCAGTGGAAAATCACAGTCCGCAGATCTTCTGTCTGCAATACATGCAACGCCGATGATTTCAGCCCCCATCTCAGTAAGGATAGCTGCTGTTTCCATCGTGCTTTTACCAGTTGTGACAACATCTTCCGTGATCAATATTTTATCCCCTGGATTCACAGTAAATCCTCGTCGCAACTCCATTTTGCCGTCTTTTCTTTCTGTAAAGATACTTTCTTTTCCCAACTGTCGTCCGACTTCATACGATACAATCACGCCCCCCATTGCAGGACCGCAAACTTTATCGATTTGCATCCCTTTTATTTGAGATACTACTTCTGAAAGCACTTCAGCAGCTTTATCCGGAAAACGTAACAGCTTTGCGCACTGCACATATCCGTTTGAATGCAATCCGGACGAAAGCAGAAAATGTCCGCTTAGCAGGGCATCTGTTTCTTTCAGTATTTCAATCATTTTATTCATGTCTTTACTCCCGCTTATATAATTTTTCTGATTTGGGATATATTCTCAATCCCTTCTCGTTCACAGTAATGCTCAAGTCCTTCTATGATTTTAATTGGTGCAAACATGTCATGAAACATACCGGAACCGATTTGTACGGTACTCGCACCCGCCATAATGAATTCCAGCGCATCTTGCCACGTCAGAATCCCACCAACGCCGCAAACCGGAATGTTTACTGCATGGGCAACCTGATGAACCATACGCAAAGCTATCGGTTTGATCGCGCACCCGCTTAAACCGGCATACAGGTTTTCAAACACTGCCTTACGCTTGTCTATATCGATAGCCATTGCCTGAAATGTATTCACGAGAGATACTGCGTCTGCGCCCGCCGATTCCGCAGCCAAAGCAGATTCAACAATATTCTCTGCATTCGGAGACAACTTCACCATTAACGGATGTATTGTCGTTTGTTTCATTGTTTTTGTAATATATGCGACATCATTGGCTTTTATTCCGAATGCCATCCCGCCTTTTTTTACATTCGGACACGAAATATTCAGTTCAAGAATATCAATTTCCAGTTGATTGAGCATTTCGGCAGCCAAAATGTATTCGTCTTCGCATCCTCCACCGAGATTGACGATAACAGCCGAACCATACGATTTCATCTGCTCAAATTCATTTTCAATGAAATGCTGGACGCCGGGGTTCTGAAGCCCGATGCTGTTGATCATACCGGATGCGGTTTCCCATATTCTGTTTCCGCTGTTTCCCTGTTTCGGGTCTAGTGTAAGACCTTTGGAACAAATTCCGCCCAATTTCGAAACATCGTAAAATTGATTGTACTCACTGCCAAAACCAAAAGTCCCACTGGCTGCTATGAGCGGATTCTTCATGGAAATCCCCAAAAAATTATTTTCAAGCCTGTTCATAAAAAACCTCTTCTGCAGAAAAGACAGGTCCATCCTTACAAACGCGTTTCATTCCGTTTGTTGTTTGAACGGTACAACCAAGACACGCGCCCACCGCACAGGCCATTCTGCTTTCCATAGAAACCTGTAGATGGATACCCGCGTCCGTTGTTCGCTGATACAGTGACTTCATCATCGCTTCGGGTCCGCAGCTGATAATTTGTTTTGTCAAATCCATGCGAACCTCATCCGTAATTTTTCCTCCGATATTTATTTTAATCAAATCGGATATATTTTGAAATTTCCCTGCGTAAAAGGAATCTTTGGTATAACCAAGATAGACAATTGTTTTTCTGTGCGGATATTTTTTATTGAAACATTTCACGGCATAATACATCGGAGCAATGCCGATTCCACCGCCGACAAAAATCATATCAGTATCATAAAAAATAAACTCATTGCCAAACGGACCGGTCAATTCGATCTCATTTCCGGATTTCATTTCAGAAAAGCAGGTGGTGCCTTTTCCTTTCTTCTGATACAAAAACGTAATTTTGTTTTCATGTATATCGTTAATACTGATTGGACGGGGCAGGAATGGGTCCAACATGCCGTTCGGTTTGAGCATATAAAACTGACCGGCTTCTCCGCTGAATTTTCCGGAAACATCCATTTGATAGATCTCAGGACAGATTTCCTCATTTTTTAATATCAGAGCCACTTACCAATATCCTCCTTCATAGCCAAAACCGCTTTTCTGGCCTCATCCGCAAATCCAAATTCAATTCCGTTTTTTATATGGGCTGCAATAATACCACGTGATGAATTCACAACTCCGCAAATTCCATTTTGAAACAATTCTGCCAAATCTTTTCCTGTTCCCCCCTGCGCTCCGTAACCCGGGATCAAAAACATAGTGTGCGGCATGATCGGTTGGATATATTTGATTTCTTCAGGGTACGTCAATCCGACTACTGCACCAATTGCCGAATATCCGCTCTCATCAACGAACGGCTCTCCCCAACCAGCAACTTTTTTTGCCATCAATTGATAGATAAATTCATCGTCGGTCTTTACATTTTGCAAATCAACTCCGGAAGGATTCGATGTTTTAACAAGAAGAAATGCACCTTTTTCCCCCGATTTGAAATAAGGATAGAATGGTGATATTGCATCCTCACCCATATATGCATTCAAAGTCACAAAGTCAGCTTCAAATTCTCCGCTGAAATGCGCCTCCGCATATTTTTCAGCTGTTGCTGCGATATCTCCGCGTTTGATGTCTGCGATGGATATCTTCTGCTTTGATTTAATATATTTAAGTGTTCTGGAATATGCAGAAAGCCCTTCCAATCCCAGTGCCTCATAGTAAGCGATTTGAACTTTGAAACATGCCGCTTCCTCATAGACAGCATCAATAATCTGTTTGTTGAATTCAAACATTTTTTCCGACAGCGAAACGTCTTTGTTCATAATATGATCAGGAATATACTTCAGATCGGTATCAAGACCAACACAAATGCCCTTATGTTTTATTGCTTCATTCAGTAATTTTTGTGCAATCATATTTCAGTTCACCGCCTATCATTGTAAATATAACTTTACCGAGAATTTCTCTCCCTGCAAATGGGTTGTTTTTTGATTTCGATATAAAAGCTTCCGGATCAATTTTACTCCGGTATTCCAAATCTACCATAGTCAGATCAGCATCAAATCCTTCTCTGATCAGTCCTTTGTTTAACCCCAATAGCTTTGCCGGATTGGCAGAAATCATTTCCGAAAGTCGATTAATTGAAAGGTCGTTATCCCGAAACACTTTCCAATACATTGGAAAAGCAACCTCAATATTGTCGATACCTGGTGCGCCGTTTTCCTTGTCTTGCTGCGAATGCGGTGCATGATCGGTCGCCAGCACGTCAATCGTTTTGTTTCGGATATTTTCAATTAATGCCTGTACATCCGCTTTCTGCGCAAATGGAGGATTCACCTTATAATCCATTTCGTACCCAAACAGATGATGCGGCGTCACTTCGCAGGTTACTTTCACACCGTTTCTTTTTGCCGCGTGGATCATTTCAATGCTTTTTTTTGTGCTGACATGACAGATGTGTAAATTGCCGCCATACTGTACCAGCAACTCCAGATCACGCGCGATAATTTTTTCTTCAGGCTGGCAATGCGTACAAAGAATAAAATCATTCTTTCTTGAAGATTGAAGTGCTTCAATCATGAATATTTCACTGAAAATGGTATTTCCGTCGTTAGAAAAAATCGAGGTATGCGTTCTTAACGATGCATGATCGGACAATGTCTGATCTTGTAAGTCCAATCCGACTGCGGCTACTTGAATATATCGAAGTAAACCAATCTTTTCTGCATGTAGGATATTTTCCTGTATCTCCGCTGAATGATCCATGACAGGCATCGTATTTGCCATAGCGCATACGGTACCGAAACCGCCTTTCAGTGCAGCGTGAAAACCTGTCTGAAAATCTTCTTTATATTCATACCCCGGTGTTCTGAAATGCGCATGCATATCGATAAATGCGGGCAATATTGATTTGCCGTCAGCATCGATCACTTTATCACAGGCAATCTCTTCCAGTTCTCCGATTTTTACAATTTTTCCGTCTTCAATCAAAAGATCATTTTTTAAAGAGCGATCTTTATCGATTAAAACCGCGTTTTTTATTACTAGTTTCATAAGTCAATCCTAATCGTTTATCAGAGGCTTGTCAAGCTGTCGCAGTATTCACACTGGAATATCTTGTTCTCTTTGTCAAACAGCGTAAATTTTATTTTGTCAGTTTGTTCCGTTTTTGATATACACCGTGGATTTTTGCATTCCAATATTCCATATACTTCATCCGGCAGTGCAACCTGAATTTTTTTCACGCGGATACCGTCTTCGACATAATTAACGGTTGCTCCGGGATCAACGAGACCAAGAACATCAAAATCCAATTCAAGGGAAGTTTCTATTTTAATTAAGTCTTTTTTACCCATTTTATTGCTTGGAACGTTGCGAAGCAATACCACAACATCATCAAGTTTATCCAAACCAAGCTGCGAGAAGAGTTTGTAACCCTGACCGGGTTCAATATGATCGATCACAATTCCTCTTTTTAGTTTTGATACGTTGATCATTATCAGACCTCCTGTTCTTCTGCAACTCCGAGCAGATTCATAATCAATGACATACGAATATACATACCCAACTTCGCCTGATCAAAATAGATGCAACGCGGATCGTCATCGATATCCGTAGATATCTCGTTTACCCGGGGAAGCGGGTGCATAACAATCATATCGTCCTTTGCCTTTTTCATTTTTTCTTTGTCAAGAATGAAGTAATCTTTCAACCTCAGATATTCTTCTTCGCTGACAAAACGCTCACGCTGTACCCGAGACATATAAAGAATATCAACCTCAACGATCGCATGATCCAAACTGTCTGTTTCTGTAAATTCAATTTTTCCTTCGAGCTCTTTTGTGATATTTTCGGGCATTTTCAACTCGTCCGGAGAGATAAAGATAAAGCGCATATTCGCATATCTGCTCAGCGCCTTAACAAGAGAATGTATTGTTCTTCCGAATTTCAGATCACCGCATACGCCTACAACATGATTCTCAAGCGAATGTTTATAATGACGGATAGTAAATAAGTCCGTCAGAGTCTGCGTCGGATGTTGATGTCCTCCGTCACCCGCATTGATAATCGGAACGCAACTTGCTTTGCTCATCAGTTTCGCTGCGCCTTCTTTGGGACTGCGACAGACAATTAAATCGACATAACTTGATATTGTGCGGGTTGTATCCGCAAGCGTCTCCCCTTTCGCAGCACTTGAAGTGTTCGGATCCGAAAATCCGAGAACATTCCCACCCAATCGGTACATTGCAGCATCAAAAGAAAATTTCGTTCGTGTCGAAGGCTCAAAAAAAAGACTTGCCATCAGCTTTCCTTTGCACACTTCCGAATAATTCGAAGGGTCTGCAACAATGCTGTCTGCAAGTCTGAATAATTGATTGAGTTCATCGACGGTAAAGTCGGTGGGGACGATCAGATGTCTCCCTTTCAACATATCTTTTACCTCGTTTGAATGGATTTATCTAAAGCATTATATCGTATCCCAAGTATGAAGTCAAGTATAAATCGTATGCAAAAAATGAAACACTCACTATGAACTGTTTGACAAAGCGTTTAACCTATTCGATATATTAAATAATGAAGTGTCAATTACAATCTTAGGATAACTCACGGTTTGTGCTGGCAACAATTGATCCAACTCATTTTCAGTCAATCCGAAGTAATTCCGAAACATTGTACGAAAATAAGCAGGACGCCTTCTGATAAAATCATCTGCTTCGTTCATTTCGTCGATATGATGGTTGACTGATATATCCCAGCGTTGCAGCTGATTCGGCATTTCGGCAGCAATGTTTCCATATGTCTGGGCAAATTTGGTCAATATCACATCCGAATTAAAAATATTACCCCAGTACATCGATGTGCGTTGCATGAATCTCGTTCTGAAGTTGTTGGACTGCATTAAACTATAGATTAGAGAGGAATCAAAGGATTTATTTACACCATGGCCCTCGGGGTCGGTGATCAATTCCAGATTATTTTCAAACGGAACATACAACGCATAATCCAAATCATACAACATCCATCGCCATTTCGCTCCGTCTTTCTTTTCACGCCACCAACGGATATTAACCGTATCAAAATCACTGTAATAAATGTGACATAAATAGGTATCGATCATATTGTCGACATCCATCATGCTTTCTAAAGTCGCCCAATTATTCGGATCATCCAGATTATTATTTTCAACAAAGCTGATTAGCTTGTTATATTCCGCATAGTCTCCTTCTTCAACCCCATAGGCAAAACTGATAATATCGCAATTATCACCATCTATACCAGGGTGATGTGTCGTTATATAATCTGCGTTCAGTTTATCGCGAATATTGTAAATACCCCAATACTGACCGTTTATATACAAAACTGCCGGACGATATGACATATAATCCAAATCCATCTGAGTTGCAGCCAAAGTCTGAAGCATACCGTCCTTACACTTTAAATCATCCCAGTCGTTTCCGCTTGTCCGTAAGAGAAAAGAGTAATATGTTGTCACTCCGTCTTTTTCATCAGGGAAAAGATTGTAGTCCAGCTCTTTATCGCCTACATATTCTTTGAAATATACGCCAATTGATTTCTGTACTTCCAGTGCACTCATATTTCCGGATTTATTAATCAGCACATCTCCGTTAAAGCCTGTGCCGTTTGTCTCGACCAATTCGATATTTGCATCCACTTTCCGTTCGTCACTCAGATCATTGTTATAAATCCCGCCATTGAATAATTTATCGCTGTCGGTCGTCAAAAAAACAACAGGCAGTCCGTTGTCTTCCATGTTGATTAAATATGTAGCAGTTGTAATATCCGATGTCAGTTTCCCGTCAGCGTATGAAATAGCACGCACAGACGTATTTGCAGCGATGCTGATCGGCGACGTGTATAGATTGGACGCAGTCGTTGGTGTGCTGCCGTCAAGGGTATAATAGATCGCAACATTCTTTTCCGTACAATTCATAGTCAGCGTCACCGCATCGGAATAGTTTCCTGACGGTTCGGAAAATGTCACTTCTGATGTAACACCGCTATTTTTTGCAGTGTTATTCACACTGCCCGGCGATGGCGCAACAAAATAATACTTCGAGGGATCATTTGCACCACCGATACCAATCGAGACATCCCCCTTCATAACGCCAAAAGACAATGTATCCATGATCACATTGTCTTTTGAAAGTACGATGGTTTGATTATATTTGCTCAGACTGAAATTCGTGTGATAACAACCCAAGGAATCAATTTTATTTTTGGATGATGCAAAAACAACCATACTTTCGCCGGACTGTATTACCGCATTCTTATCAAATGCCCACTTTTGTGCCTCGTTCAATGTGTCGCTTAAGTAATAACCTGATAAAGAAATTGCATGATCCGTCTGATTATAGAGTTCAATCCAATCTTCATTGTCACCGTCTCCGTCGCTGATCGATGATCCGTTCGCGCTCATCACCTCACTGATAAAAACCTGTGCACCTTTCATTGATTCCGACGCACTTACACTATCTGCACCGGTTGTGTTGTTTTCAAATCCGGGTGTCGGCGAACTGTAATAGCGCCATGTATCTGAATGATCCGCTGTTCTCCCATACGATGTATTATCAGGTAAGGTAGGAATATCAAGCTTGTCAATCAATTCAGTCTTCGCATTATATAGACTGAGCGTTTCATTTGCACTTAATTTAAAATTGGAATGAATATAACCACCGTCTGATTTATTTTTGCCGGATGCAAAAACGATCAGGTATTCACCCGGTTGCATCGTATAATCAGGGAGCGCATATTTTGCAGTCTTCTCGGAGTCATCCGAAAGAAAGTATCCTCCGATATCAACGGGCTGATCAGATGTATTGTACAATTCAATAAAGTCTGAAAAATCGCCGTCTTCATCGTAAATTGAAGTCTGCTCGCCCGCGCTGATTTCATTGATTATGATACTTTTGTCTTCAGCCGATGTTGCGCCGATGCTTCTGATTGACTTATAATAAACGATATTATTTTCATATCCGGGTGTCAGAATATTGTAATAGACATAGTTGTTTTCGGGACTCATGCCATAAGAAATATCTTCTTGCAATTCAGGTGTGTAAATTTTCGTAAGAACACCTTTTGCGTTTGATATAATGAGTACTCCTGTAGAGTTGGAAAGTTTAAAATTAGCATGTAATTCGCTGTCCGCATCTGAATCTGAGCCTGACGCATAAACAAGCAAATACTCTCCGGGCTGCATCGTGACGTCTGGGAATGCCCATTTTTTTTGATTGCCGATATCGTCACTTAAGTAATAACCACTGAGACCGATCGGTTCAGAAGAAACATTATGCAACTCAATATAATCATAATACTGCTGTTCAACCGCAAGTTTGACTGAACTATTTGAAGTGCAGATTTCACTGATAACAAGATTTGAGTTTATAATATCTGATTTTGAGTACAACAAAACAATCGCAATAACAATTGCAGATAATACAGCAACCACGATGAGCAATTTTGTTTTTTTCGCACTCATGTCAGAGTTTCCTTCCTATTGGATTAAATCGCATAATCACCGTTGTATTTCACGAATGACATGTTAATGATATCGGGATTCGCTCTTAATAATTTTATTGTTTTTTCATCGGGAATTGCGGGTATTTCTGCAGTTAATTCGGTATATTCGTCATTAACTGCCAATGATTTGACGGATATTTTATGAAAATGACTCTTGACTTCATCAATACCCGCGCCCGGCAGCATGCGTATTACTAAAATACACGGTTCGGAATTGATCTTTTTATTCGTAAAATACATCAATCCGATCATAACAATCGCAATAAATGCCGTACCTGCTATGGCGATCAGATAAAACCCGGCACCGCATGTAATACCGATGGCAATCGCCCAAAACATATAAGAAATATCTTTGGAGTTTTTTACGGCTGTTCGGTAACGCACAATACTCAGTGCACCGACCATACCAAGCGAAAGTGTAAGATTATAGCTGATGGGCAAAATAACGAGACTGGTTACCAAGGCAGTAAGGATCAACGAACCGGCATATTCGTAAGAAAAAATTGCCCCTTTGTAGGTTAATTTATAAACCGCTATCATGAACAATGCCAATACGGCGGCAATCACCATAGTAATAAGCAACAATTCGACTGTAATGTCACTGTTTGTTGAAATATATTGATCGTAAACACTCTTTTTGAGTATATCCTGCAAACTCATAAGCTTTATTGTACCTCCCAATCATTGAGCGTAATAAATTTTTTGCATAAAGCGAATTTTGATATTGCAATTTGTATTCCATTCGACGTTGAAAGCAATTCTGAAACAACAGAAGGAAGAAAAGCATCATATTTCACTTCCAAAATCACTTGATGCGAACCGATCGCAGGTATCATTGACATATTTCGGTTGAAAAAGTCTGTATTCAGCATCGCTGTTTTTAAGCTTGTGTCCAATGTTACCCGAACATTGCCTGTATCAAACAAATAAGCCTCTCTGTTATAATCGGTGATTACACTTGGTTTTAGGATATTCATTGAATTTGCCAGACAAAATTCGTCAATCAATTGATTTTCGTGAAAATTTTCTTTTCTAAAATCCGATTGCAAAAAACAATCTGCTTCATTCTTGCTAATTCTTGCAGACAGTTTGTAACTTACATCGTTGCTTTTAATTTTTTTCTCTAAACGGATATACTCAGTATCCGTGTTATACATCCTGATTCGATACTTTTTTCGTTCCGAAAGTCCGGATAATTTAGAAATGAAATCAGTATTTCTATCGTCATCAAAATAAACACTGCGTATATGGTAACAGTTATCATGTCCGGCATGAACGTCAGGTTTTAAAATTGCGGACAATCTGCTTTTTAACGTATAGTAATCTTTTAAGTCGATCAGATATTTAATCTCATGGCGGTATTTCATAATTACTTTCATGGTACAAGGTTTTTTTTAATTATAAAGGAATTACATGAATTTTACAATCGAATAATTTTTGCGCAAATAAAAACTGCGGAATTGTTTTCCGCAGTTTTCCGCAGTTCTGCTTATTTCACCGCATCCATGCCTGCTCGTATGGCTTGCAGGTTACCGGGAATGAATTTTTCTTTCTTCCCCGACATTGTCTTCTTCATCACCTTTTCGATTGTCTCTAAAGTGATTATCGGATGTTTCCCAAGATAAGCACCGAGCATAACCATGTTTGCGGATTTATCCGAACCGATATTGTTGGCATCAATATGATAAATTGTAATATCTTCTCTGTTGACAGGCAAATCAACCAGGGAAGAATTCAAAAATAAATCTCCGCCGCTTTCTACCAATGGAACAAATTTATCCAAGCTGGGATTATTCATAATAATCACGCTTGATGCTTTTGTAATGATTGGTGAACTGATCGGTTTGTCCGACACGCAAACATGACAATTTGCTGTACCGCCTCGCATTTCAGGTCCGTAAGACGGAAGCCAACTCACTTCTTTGTCTTCATACATGCCTGCATAGGTAAGAAGCTGTCCGATCAGCATAACCCCTTGTCCGCCAAAACCCGCCATAATTACTTTTTCGTTCATTTGTTTTCCTCCCAGTCTCTGAAATTACCAAGAGGATAATACGGCATCATATTGTCTCTGAGCCACTGCAGACCTTCCTGCGGCGTTTTCCCCCAGTTAGTCGGACAAGTGGAAAGTACTTCCACCATTGCAAAGCCTTTTCCTTCTATTTGTGTCTGGAATGCTTTTTTGCTTTTCGGATATTCGCAGGAGTATCGACGCTGACACGCTCAATAAATTTTGCACCATCGATTGTAGCAAGCATTTCGCTCATACGAATCGGTTTGCCTGCGAGTTCTTCTTTCCTTCCGTCCTGACAGGTAGTCGCCTTTTGCCCGATCAATGTGGTCGGAGCCATCTGCCCGCCGGTCATGCCATAGATTGCATTATTAACAAAGATCGTCGTGATTTTTTCTCCTCTGTGCGCAACCTGAACGATTTCGGCAGTGCCGATAGATGCAAGATCCCCGTCTCCCTGATAAGTGAAAACAGTACTTTTAGGCAGTACGCGCTTGATTCCGGTAGCAACGGCAGGCGCTCTGCCGTGCGCAGCCTCATGCATATCGCAATTAAAATAATTATAGGCTAAAACCCCGCATCCGACAGGTGCCACTCCGACAGCATCACCCAAGACATCAAGTTCAACCAGGCATTCCGCAATGAGTTTATGGATGATCCCGTGCGTGCAACCGGGGCAATAATGAAATTGTGTATCGGTCAACCCTCTGGATTTTTCGTATATCACTGTCATCAGTCTTCACCTCGGATTATTTTTTCGATTGCATCCTTGATTGCATCCGGTTCCGGAATCATTCCGCCGACTCTGCCGTAAAAATGTGTTTTCCATCTGCCGTTAGCTGCTATTTTTACGTCATCAATCATCTGTCCCATACTCATTTCAACGCATAAAATGCCTTTGCATTTCGGATTGATTTTATCAAAAGCAGCATCAGGAAACGGCCAAAGTGTAATCGGACGTATCATGCCCACTTTAAGACCTTGTTTTTCACATTCTTGGATCGCTGTCTTTACGATTCTGGATGTTGTGCCATAAGCAACGCAGACAACATCGCAATCTTCGACTCCGACTGATTCATATCGCACTTCATCTTTTTTAATCTGTTCGTAAATATCATTCAGATGCAGATTATGATTTTCAAGGATTTGCGGATCCAGATAAAGCGAGTTGATAATATTCGGTTTACGCTTTTCTTTCGTTCCGGTTGTAGCCCATGTTTTTTCGGGTAAAATCCTGTCTGTTGTCTTTTCTTTAAACTCGACAGGTTCCATCATCTGCCCGATCATTCCATCGCCAAGAATCATCACGGGTACACGATAAAATTCGCTCGTATCAAATGCATCCATCATGATATCAACAGCTTCTTGCAGGTTATCCGGTGCATATACAATCACGCGGTAATCACCGTCACCGCCTCCTCTTGTTGCCTGAAAATAATCGGACTGCGCAGGTTGAATTCCGCCGAGTCCCGGACCGCCTCTGACCATATTGACAATAACACAGGGCAGCATGGAACCGCAAATGTACGATATTCCTTCCTGCTTCAGCGCGATCCCGGGGCTTGAAGAAGATGACATTGATCGCGCGCCGCATCCGGCAGCACCATAAACCATATTGATTGCGGCAATTTCGCTCTCTGCCTGTACAAACACGCCGTCAACTTCCGGCAATCTTTTGGACATATACTCAGGCAATTCGTTTTGCGGTGTGATCGGATATCCGAAAAAATATCGGCATCCGCCTTGAATTGCAGCTTCCGCAATGGCTTCATTGCCTTTCATTAATACTTTCGCCATACTTTACTTCCATTCCGCTGCATGCAAACAGCTAACTCAAATTCATTCCCGTTCCACAGATATAATAGAATCCGGACACATTACGGCACAATTACCGCAACCGATACATTTCTCGGGTGCTTGTGCATATGCCGGATGATATCCTTTTGCATTGATTTTCTCTTTACTGATATTGATCACATTTTGAGGACATGCTACAATGCACAATTCGCATCCTTTGCAGTTATCCACGTCGAATCTGACAATTCCTTTTGCCATTCTATTTCACCTCGATTCGCTGTCACAGCCACTCCGGTCTCATATACAATTCGTCCAGAATGAACACTTTGTCTATTTTACTATGAATATTCTGAATTTTCAAGTAGTTCGGTATGACATTGAATATGATGGGGATTCCGGTTTTGATACTGACATTCTTAACCAACTCATATCCTCTCAGAATATCTTCCTCGGAAGTTTCTCTGATCAGATGCGTATTGTTGATTAACCCATTGATCGTCAATCTGCTCTGTCTTTGAATATCACTGATATAAGAGATTACTTTATCAGCATGATCCGTCATTGGTCGGTTTGCATTAACTATGATATACATATCATAACCCGCATTCTTTATTTTATCGGAAAATCGTGACAGCACTCTTGCCCCTTCTCCGTCCCCTCCGACATCAAAGATAGAATATATTGCCGGGTTCTCAATATACTTGTTGATTTCGGCAGGCAAAGCCGGCATATCCAATGATTGATGCTGATTGCCCAGACTGGACCCGAGTACCTCAATCCCGTTTTCTTCCAAAAGAGTAGCCTTTTCTCTGCTTCTGAAATACGGATTTACGACGTCCAAATCTACAACCGCAATCTTTTGGTTATTTTTTTTGGCCATTTGCATAGCATAGTTTACAACAAATTCAGTTTTTCCGCTGCCATAATGTCCGGTTATAATTAACATAAATCACCTCTGATCTATCGATTATACCATGTTCCTCTCAGAAAAAAAAATATATCCAAATTACCCCTTTCCCACACAGAAATTTCTGTCTGCCACCTTTACTCAATATATTTATCTTTCAATTTATTGACATAAGAGCATTTTTTGTGCATAATGTAACAGAATAGTAACATAATATCAAGAACGAGGATATAATGAAAAAGAATAAAAAACTGCTCCTGTCTGTATCATTATTATTCGCTGTTTCACTGATTTCGTTTATTTTGCTTAAACCCTCCGGTGAGGAAGTATACGCCAAAGATTTTTTGAATAAGCTATACAATGTTTCCGATTACCAAGTCACAACATATCTGACCAACGTCCAATCGGAAAACAATAAATCTGTAACCATCTCTGATAATGACTTTACAGAAGAAGGATACAATCAGGCGGTATCCGATCGTATTATTGAATATTACGAAGAATACGCATACGAAAACAAATGTACCATTGCAGTTAAATACATCAATACAAAAGAAGAAAAATACAACGTTAATGAAGGTTTATGGTACTTTACTTTCGACGCTCAGATTGAAATTACATACAGTGAAACAAACGAACAAAAAACAGCATCTCAATTAGGAACCATCACTATTCTTTCAAAGGATGGTGCATACAAAGTACAATCCATCGATATTCAGAATATGGATGAAATCCAATAATCACTAAAATGATACACTAAAAAAGACTTTCCGATCGGAAAGTCTTTTTTCTTTTCCTATTGATATCCCGTTTACATTGATTAAATCCGCTCAAAATTCAGTATTCTAAATTCTTCGTCGTTCTTTTCAATTTTAACCAGGTACCCTCTGCCGTGGGAAGGCATCGCTTCATAAAAATTAAGGCTGTCGTCACAATATTTCGTAATAAAATAGCCGATTACGCCGCCATGTGTCGTCAACATGATGGATTGTCTTTGGTTTTGATACGCATCGGAAAATAATAACTGAAAACCTTCTTCCACCCTGTTGTGAAACTGGTTGGTGCTTTCTCCGTTTGGAATGATATAATTCCCTGCTTGATCATTGATCCAATCAACATAGTTCGGATTGTTCATTAAATCATCATGTTTGTGCAACTCAAAATCACCGAAATTGCACTCCTTAAGCTGCGGAATTTCTTTCCATTTCACTTCCCCTGCAATTAAGTTTAACGTCTGTACTGCTCGGATCAATCCGCTTGAGTAGTAGTCCTCGGCCCCGTGATACAAGCCCATGTTGATAAATGAATCTATCTCTGCTATACCTGCTTCAGTAAGCGACAAGTCTGAAAAGCCTGAGTAGATCATTCGATCAACAGCCTCCGTTTTCCCATGACGGATCATTTGCAACTGTATTATCATTTTATTTTTTCTCCGATTCCGCAAAAAATACGATATACTTCATCGGCTTCTCTGGAAAGAATCTGCATAATTTTACCAACCTGGTCTCTGTACAAGCGCAGGTCTTTCCCAAGCGGAACAATACCGCAGCTGATGTCATCGCAAATAATGATTTTATCACGAAACATTGGTAGGTTCTTTTGGATATATTCAATCGGGTTATCGCCTCTTTCGACTGAACCAAGTACATATAGATGCAATGAGTTAATAACAGGGTAATCATAGCACATCCCTGTTTTCTCACTACATTGAAAGGTCTTATTCTTGCTAAAATGAAACGTTTTTTCCACAAATGCGGCTTTCCCCTGATAAGCGCCGCCAAATACCAAAATCATCTTTTACCTCACTTCAAGATACTGAAATAATATTGCTGATTACTGCAATCAGCAAATAACTCAGAAACTCGCTTAAAACAATTGTTGCGCCTGCAACATCTCCATTAATGCCCCCGATATCATGTTGGATCAGCATATCAATTATCGTTATTGTCGCGATTGATATAACAATCGCAATAAGGTAACTCATGCCTATGAACGCGGTTGCAAGCAAGAGAACAAACGTTGAGATGAGCATACCTATCAAATGAACTTTTTTTTGCCCGTCTTTAAAATAAAACATCAATCCTTTATTTTGAAGTGGTTTCATTAAAAAAATGATAAGAGCTGCCAAACTTCTGGAAATCATCGGGATCAGAATAAACAGAACCGGGAAGAAACAATCATACAAGATCATTTTCATCGATATGAAGCCGAGTAAAATGAGAAAAACGACCGAAATAACACTGAATGCGCCGACACGACTGTCCTTCAGTACGGCTATCTTCCCTTCCCTATCCTTTGAGGAAAGAAAAGCATCCGAAATATCCATAAATCCATCCAGATGAACAAATCCGCTGACCGCAAACATCGCAATCAAGATCAAAAACGCAGATATATCCGTTGCCAAATTCAGCCAATAACATAAAAAATATACGCCGAAAACAAACAATCCGCAAAAAAAGCCTGCTATGGGCAAAAAGCAGAGTGCCAACGGACCTTTTTTATCTTCCCACTCGACCATGGGAACCGGCAATTTGGTGAACATACCCATGCATGTTAAAAACGCTTTTATCATTTTCATATATCCTTGTATTCCAAATGTGTGGTGCAACGGTAATATTCATCCAGAATCGGGGCAAAATCATATTGGTCTTTGTTTTTCCAGAACTTCATATTCGAATACGCACATTCAATGACAATATCACTCTCTTGCGCAATCTGTGCATGTACATTTCCCAAAATACGTTTATAGAATTCTGTTTCGAAACCATATTGCAATGCATCCGAAAAAATATAATCCGATACGATAATTAAATCTTTTACGCAGTGCGCAAGAGAACGTATATGTAAATAAATATCATCGCTTCTGATTTCATTTACTACATCATTATCACCGAAAATGATATTCTGAACATATGCTGTAACGCTGTCCAGAAGAACAACATCCCTCGAACTAACCTTGTTCAGCATATCCATCAAGCAATAGCCTTCTTCGATTGTCCGGAATCCCCAATTTTCTCTGTCGTATATATGCCGCTCAATACGCTTACGATCTTCATCATCTCCGGGAACCATCGTTGCAAAATAATACATATCGGAATGATTCTGCATAGAAAGATACTTTGCCGTACATTGCGCAAGCATGCTTTTCCCGCCCTTTACGCCTCCGACTACAAAAATAATCATGGAATTCTCCTGTTTTCAGAATAAAAAAAGCATTTCACAGAAATGCTTCATCATCAAAAGACAAACACCGTTCATTCTCCGTGAGTGGGTGGATCCATCAGGCAGTTCTTCCGGCTCGGTGTCATTGCAAAGCACCCTCTTCCCGGATTTTCTCCAGTGATTCCATTGCATCTCAATGGGGTAATTTGCTCTTCCTTACGGCGGCGGGACCGCACAGGTTTTTCACCTGTTTCTCTATTAATGCACTGCAACCTGAATTGTGTTTTCAGTATAATACAAAGCAATCTTGAAGTCAAGAAAGCAGTTTGTCAATATTTTCCATTGTGTCTTTCATACAAAGTTTTCATAATATCTTCGGGACGAATGCCGCGCTCCGACATCATTACAAGCAAATGGTAAAACAGATCAGCTGTTTCGTATGTAATTTCTTCTTTTGAATTGTTTTTTGCTGCAATAATGGTCTCCGCGGTTTCTTCTCCGACTTTTTTGAGGATTTTATCAATTCCCTTTTCGAACAAGTAATTTGTATACGATCCTTCGATAGGATTCGTTTTTCTGCTTTCAATGACATCGAAAAGATCAAACAGTACGGTCTGATCAAACGCCTTCTCATTTTTAGCCGCATCAAAAGCATGATGAAAACAACTTTCTTCCCCGGTATGGCAAGTGGGACCTTGCGGTTCTGCCTTGATTAATATTGCATCGTCATCACAATCGGAAGCGATTTCAATCACATTGAGAAAGTTTCCTGAGGTTTCACCTTTATTCCACAGCTGATTCCTGGAACGGGAAAAAAACCAGACAGTTCCGCTCTCCAACGTCTTCTCGAATGATTCCTGATTCATATAGCCCAGCATCAGGACTTTTCCTGTTTTATAGTTCTGCACGACCGCCGGAATCAATCCGTTTTGATCAAATTTCAAATCTGTGATATTCATACTTTTTCTCTTTTCTGCTGTTTATACACGTCTGATCGGCAATTGTTTCCGATATAAAAAGTCTTTTAATGTATTGATCTTAATCTCATCATAATGAAAAACGCTCGCTGCCAGAGCAGCATCTGCACCGCATTCAAGAACATCATAAAAATGTTCAATTGTTCCGGCACCTCCGGATGCAATAATCGGGATTGTCAGAACGTTGTTGAGTTTTTGTATCAGTGCGAGGTCGAAACCGTCCTTGATGCCATCGCTGTCGATGGAGTTGATACAAATTTCACCCGCTCCCAATTCTTCCGCACGTACCGCCCACTCGATTGCATCAATGCCGGTATTTTTTCTGCCGCCATTGATAAAAACCTCCCAACCTTTTCCGCTGCGTTTCGCATCAACACTGATCACCACACACTGTCTGCCGAATCGTTTTGCCGCATCTGAGATCAACTGCGGATTTTGCACGGCTGCAGAATTGACGGAGACTTTATCGGCGCCCGCGAGCAGTACTTTACGGAAGTCTTCAGCGGTTCGGATGCCTCCGCCGATCGTAAACGGGATATTGATATTCTCGGCAATGTCGCTGACGATATGAATAAAAATATCACGATTTTCATTGGATGCGGTTATGTCATAAAATACGAGTTCATCCGCGCCTTCATCGCTGTAACGCTTCCCAAGTTTAACAGGATCATCAACATCCTGTATGTTCTGAAATTTTTTGCCTTTGACTACTCTGCCCTTATCAACGTCAAGACATGGAATAATTCTTTTGGCAAGCATATTATGCCTCACTGATCAATTCTTTTAAAGTAATTTTATTTTCATACAACGCCTTGCCGACGATCGCACCATAAACACCGATTTCTTTTAAAATACAAATATCTTCTATGGTACCTACGCCGCCGGAAGCGACGATCGGATGATTTGTGGCTTTCATTAAGCGTCGATATAAATCATAGGAAGGACCCATCATCATCCCGTCTTTTGCAACATCTGTGACAATAATCGTAGCAATATCCAAGTGATCCGCTTTACTGACAAAATCAAATAAATCAATATTACTCCCAGATGTCCACCCTTTGATGAGAATCTCATCATCGCGAACATCGAGCGAGAGCGACACTTGTTTTGGAAACCGATTGCATAATTCTTGCAAGAGCGCGGGCTCCGTCACAGCCGCAGTGCCAACGATAACGCGCGAAGCCCCGATTGACAGATATCGCGCGGCAGCTTCCATACTGCGGATGCCCCCTCCGATCTGAACATGCAGAGGTACTGACTCAATGATTCTCTGAATAACATCAATATTTTCAATGCTTCCGGATTTTGCTGCGTTCAAATCTACTATATGCAGCTCTGTTGCGCCTTGAGAAAGAAAATATTCAGCCATTTCGCACGGGTCGCTGTTATATACTGTTTTTTCCTCGTATTTTCCTTGCGTTAATCGAACGCATTGTTTATCAATGATGTCAATTGCAGGGTATAAGATCATTTTATCAGCTCCAAATAATTTTTCAGCAGTTTTTCTCCTGTTGCTGCACTCTTTTCCGGATGAAACTGTGTCGCAAAAATGTTGCCTTTTTGCACAATAGCGGCTACTTTAACGCCATATTCCGTATACGCCACAAGATTTTCCTCAATCGGTGTCGCATAGTAAGAATGGACAAAATAAACGTATTCGCCTTCTTCGATATTTTTGAGGATCGGACTGTCTTTCTTTGATATTTTCAGTTCATTCCATCCCATATGCGGAATTTTAAGCGGTTTTTCAAACGGGATCACTTCCCCTTTGAGATACCCAAGCCCTTCATGCACACCCATTTCGTAGCTTCTTTCAAACAACAGCTGCATACCGACGCAGATGCCGAGCATATAGCGATTGTCCGAAGCCCAATGATCGACAAAATCACGCAAGCCCGATTGATTCAGCATATCAATACTATCCCCAAATGCACCGACACCAGGTAGAATCAATGCATCGCTTTGTTTCAATTCCTCTTTGTTACTGCTGATCACACAATCATAACCGATTTTTTTGACGGCAGTCTGTACATTTTTTAAGTTACCGACTCCGTAATCAATAATACCGATCATAAGGTTACAGTATTCCTTTCGTGGAAGGTATTCCAGTTCCTGTGATCTGTGCAGCATCTGCAAGCGCTTTCGCGAGTGCTTTAAAAAGCGATTCACAAATGTGATGATTGTTTTTCCCTTCCAAACAATGCGCATGCAATGTAATTTTTGCATTGTCGGTAAATGCCCGAAGGAATTCTTCTACAGTCTCTGTTTCCAGATCCCCGATCGTCTCGGATGTGAACTGCACCTTGTAATTCAAGTAGGAACGTCCGCTGATATCAACGCAGACCCGTACCAAAGCTTCATCCATCGGAATGTATACAGAAGAGAATCGTTTGATCCCTAGTTTATCACCGAGCGCTTCGTGAAACGTCTGACCCAAGACGATACCGAGATCTTCCATAGAATGATGCGTATCGACCTCAATATCTCCGTCCAGTTTGACGCTCAGGTCAAATCCGCTGTGTTTTTTGAACAAATCCATCATGTGATCCAAAAAACCGATTCCGGTCGTAATGGTACCTTTCCCGATGCCGTCAAGATCAAGAGAGACAAAAACATTGGTTTCATTCGTTGTTCGCTGTTTTTCGCTTTTTCTCACGATAATACCTCCGTGAATATTTTAATAAGCGCTTCATTTTCTTCTGGCGTACCGACACTGATTCGAATTGCATCCGGTATTTCATTACCCATATAGCGCAGACTGACTTTATGCGCTTCTGCAGCAGATTTTATTTGTTCCAGATATTTTGTTGAAATGAGAATAAAATTTGCGGATGACGGATAAATCTTAATTTTCTCGTTAAATTTCTGTAATGCATTGACCAATAAGTCCCGCTGATGTTTTAAAACCGCAATCTGTAATTCTACCATGTGGATATTTTCCAAGACCAATTGCGCGACTTTTTGGGAATAACTGTTAAGATTGTATGGGATTTTAACCATACTCAGATAGCCGATCGTCTCCTTGTCTGCGATTGCAAAACCAACTCTGGCGCCTGCCAATGCAAAAGCTTTTGAAAGCGTACGCAGGACAATCACACGCTTGGAATAATCGATCAGTGACAGATTATTTTCATCTGCAAAATCAATATAAGCTTCATCAATCACAACCATGCCGGTGGTGCTGTCGATCACTTTGATCAGATCCTCTTTTTTCCACAGATAACCGGTCGGATTGTTTGGTGTACAAATGAAGATCACTTTTGCATGGTATTGATTCGCAACCGAAATCAGTTGATCAATGTCCGGAGCAAACGTGTCGTCTTTGGAAGGAATTCCGATAAACAGACCTTTCGAAAATTCAGTAATTGTTTGATACATTGAAAATGTCGGAATATTTGCGATTACAACATCGTTGTTTTCCAGAAACAAATCTGCGATCATACGAATAATTTCGTCTGAACCCACGCCGGCAAGTACTTCATCCGTTTCACGCCCGATATAGTTTGCATAAGTTTCTCTGAGTGCCGTATTGTCACTTTCAGGATAACGGTTGAACTGAATCTGCGAGACCAAATCGTTCTGCTCATTTTTCGGCAATGTATCGAATAAGTTGAGCGGATTTTCGTTTGCATTCAGGATGATGTCATATTCCTGTGGTGACACTTTATACGGGATATAATTACGAAACATTGCCCGAATCAAATCATTCATTCTTCGAACCTCTTTTTGATCGAATTTGCGTGTGCGGTTAAACCCTCGGTTTCAGCAAAAGCAATTACTTTGTCTTTCACGGAAGCTAATGCATCCTTATCATAACAGACCACGCTGGTGCGTTTCAGAAAATCATACGTAGAAAGCGGAGAATAAAACTTCGCCTTTCCTGATGTTGGGATGGTATGGTTGCTTCCCGCAAAATAGTCTCCGATCGGTTCCGGCGTGAATGCTCCCAAGAAGACAGTGCCGGCGTTTTCAACAAGATGCAGAGATTCTTTTGGATTTTCAATCAATAGCTCCAAATGTTCGGGTGCGATTTCATTTGAAATATCAAAACACTGCTGCAGGTTTTCCGTTACCAGAATAATGCCGTACTGCGCGATAGACACTTCTGCAATTGCTTTTTTTGATAATGTTTTCAGTTGTTTTTCGACTTCCTCTTTTACCTTTTCAGCCAACAAAAGATCGTCCGTTACAAGGATGCTTGCCGCAGCTTCATCGTGCTCCGCCTGCGAAAGCAGATCGGCGGCTGCATACACAGGGTTTGCGTGTTTGTCAGCGATAATCAACACTTCGCTCGGACCTGCCAGCATATCAATGTCAACATCTCCGTAAACATGTTTTTTTGCTGCCGCTACGTATAAGTTCCCCGGACCGCAGATTTTATACACGGGCTTGATCGTTTCCGTTCCGTATGCAAGTGCAGCAATCGCCTGCGCGCCGCCGGACTTATATATTTCCGTAATACCGCAGATTTTGGCTGCTGCCAATATATTTCGATTCACATTACCGTCTTGATCGGACGGGGTTATCATTGCGATTTCTTTGACACCTGCGACTTGAGCAGGAATCGAATCCATCAATACAGTAGAAGGATACGGACTTTTTCCGCCGGGAACATAGATACCGACACGCTTGATCGGTGTTATTTTTTGCGACAGCTGTCTTCCGCAATTATCAATCCGAATATCGGCATAATGCTGAAGAGAATGATATTCTACAATATTTTTTCTGGCTTCTTCCAGTATCGACAAAAATTCTTTATCACAGGCATTGTAGGCATCGTCGATTTCTTTATCACTCACCCGCAGCGAAGTCAATGTTGCACCATCAAATTTTTCTGCATAATAAATTAAAGCAGCATCTTTACGCTTTTTTACGTCTGCTATAATTGATGATACGGTTTCATTCACCTGCTCGAGTTTAAAACTGCTGCGTTTATTTATTTTTTCCAGCTGCTTTTTTAGTTCCTCTTGGTTCTTTATGATTGATATTTTCATTCTGTTACCTGCTAATTTTTAAATAACTGGATTAATTGTTCCATTTCGTCATGCTTTGTTTTCAGCGCCGCTTTATTGGAAATGAAGACCGATGTAATATCGTAGATTTCCTCCAATACCACCAATCCGTTTTCCCGCAAAGTGGAGCCGGTCTGCACAATATCCACAATCACATCGCTCATATTGAGCAGCGGCGCCAGTTCCACCGATCCATTCAGTTTGATCACTTCGTAATCAGTGCCGATGCTTTTGAAATATTCTTTTGCACTGTTGACGTATTTTGAAGCGGCAACAACCCTCTCCATTTTACGGAAATCAAGATCCGGTTTTCCTGCCACACACATTTTGCATCGTCCGATATCAAGCGCGAAAAGTTGATATACATCGGGGTTGTCTTCGACAAGGATATCTTTGCCGACAATTCCGCAATCAGCAACACCTTGTTCAACGTAAACCGCCGTGTCGCTTGGTTTAACAAGAATCAGCTCATAACGGTTTTCCATATCCGGTACAATTAATTTCCTTGTTTTTTCAATATCCTCGAAATGAATTCCGTGCGCTGCCATCATGGCTAGGGCTTCTTTTGCGACTCTTCCTTTTGCCACAGCAATTCTAATCATCATACCCCTCTTTCTGCATGATACCTATCATTTCTTCGATATCATGATAAGTATGATGTTGATACTCGATTGAAAATTCATCATCCGTTCGATTTAGCGACACATAAAGCCCGGTTTCCCTCAGTTTTTCCGTTTGGAAAATTCCCTTGCTTTGTTCCGAAATCGGGCAATTCACAATAATATGTTTTTCTTTGCATTGTACAGTCTCGCTGATCAGCGCAGCCGTTTCATTCAAGTTGTGTCCAAATCCGCAAGCGTATTTGCGCAAACCGAATTTACTTGCCAACAAGTCATATCGTCCGCCGCTGATGAGTGCTTCTCTTGCTCCGTCTGCATATACTTTAAAAATCATACCGGAATAGTATTCCATCGGATTTGAAAATCCGAGATCAATATAAATGTAATTTTGCAGATTATATTCTTGCAAACATGCATATATTGCCTCAATATTTGCAAGTGCCTGATGCATGCGCTCATTAATGCATAGTTTTTTTGCCTTGTCGATTACGCCTGTGTAATCACCGAAAAGCATGCAAATATCTAGTACGCTTTTCGATATATTAGGATCGATATTTTTACTTTTTAAAAATGTCTCCAAATCCATTGTGTTTTTTTGGGCAATCAGTGAATGAATCAATTGATGATCGTTTTTGCTCAGATTCTTTTCACCGTCAAACAACGCATATATGAAATCGGAATGCCCGACATCAACACGAATGCCTTCAATTTGCAATTTATTAAGGCTCTTGATCGCAACAGCAATCACTTCGCTGTCGCACAACGGACTGTTATCATTAAAAAATTCGACACCGGATTGCATGAATTCGTTGCCTTCATAATGATCACTTTTATAACGTACGATTTCGGTATGATAAAAATACCGCTGTATCTTTCGATTCCCTTTTGCATTGACTTTTTTCAGGATATTAAAAGTCGCATCCGGACGAATCACGACCACATCGCCGTTGCGATCCAAAAATTTAATAAAACGATTGCCGGGCACACCCTTGTACTTCTCGTACAAATCAGCACGAACAAACAAAGGGATATCAATTTCTTCATATCCGTATACCATATAGATAGATTCTATTTTCTGTTTCATTGATGAATAAATATTCTTCGCAATGTTGCTTCTCATAATCTATACCCTTTATTTTATCGTTTATTATAGCATAAAAATTGAAAGTGCGGAACATGAAAGCGTTTGAAAGAATTGAACTTTCCTCTTTTTTTTGTTCCTTTTTCTTTTTCTGGAATGTATTTCCGTAAAAATGCATAATTATTTAATATCTTTCGTCAGAATATTGCCACATCATATTCTTAATGCCAATTACTTGACCTTTTTACATCAAATTGATATAATACGTTTCGGACTTATGCGGATATGGCGGAATTGGCAGACGCACCAGACTTAGGATCTGGCGCCTACGGCGTGGAGGTTCGACTCCTCTTATCCGCACCATAAATAAAACAATTGTCAAAAACCAAGATGAAACGTCTTGGTTTTTTTGTTTGGCACCCAAGCTGCCCTGACATTATATTTGCTTGAAACGATTGGTTCAGAAATGATCACCCGATGATTCATTTGATTGATGATAGTATGTTTGGTCGATTGTTGCATTGATTTCACATGTATGAAGCAGTATAATCAAAATAGAATTTACTATCATTCTATTCAATTCAACTGTTTGGTTGAATATACTGCATGGAGGTAAAAAAATGTTTCAAGACGGTATGATGCAATCCTTCGATGGCACAAAGCTCTATTTTAAAAAAGACATCCCGGATAATCCCAAAGCGGTTGTCATTATCGTTCACGGCCTTTGTGAACATCTGGGACGATATGATTATCTTACCAAGAAATTAACCGATCATAATTTCAGCGTATATCGCTTCAATCACCGCGGACACGCAAATTCGGAAGGCAAACGTGTGTTTTACAGCGATTTCAACGAGTTTCCGGACGATGTGAATGCTGTGGTACAATTCGCTTATGTCGAAAATCCGAACCTACCTATCTTTTTGATCGGACACAGCATGGGCGGTATGGCAGTTGCGCTGTTTGGAACAAAATACCCCGGAAAGGTTACGGGGATCGTGATGTCCGGCGGTTTGACGCGCTACAACAAACATATCATGGGTGAGCTTCCCTTGGATATGCCGACGGACACATACTTGCCCAATGCGCTTGGAGACGGCGTATGCAGCGATCCTGCAGTAATTGAAGCATATATCAATGATCCGCTTGTTGAAAAGGAAATATCTGTAGGGCTGATCAATTGTCTCTATGATGCAACCGAATGGCTCAAAAAGAATCCTCAGGATTTCGTCGATCCGATTTTTCTGATGCATGGATGCGATGACGGTCTCGTGAGTGAAAAAGACTCCAGAGATTTTTTCGGCGATATCGCATCGAAGGACAAATCACTGAAAATTTACGCCAAACTGTATCATGAAATATTCAATGAAAAAATCAAAGATGAAGTCGTAAATGAAGCGATATTGTGGATCGAAAAACACGTCTGATGCTCTATAATTCAGACAACAAACATGCTTTTACGAATAAACATTTTAATGAAAAGAATTTGGCTGTAATCGCCAAATTCTTTTTTTCTTTCAATTGAGAGATTGCAATAAAATTATCTTGCTAAAAAAACCAATCGGATCTGTTATAACTGATCCATTCATATCGTAGAAAACAACGAAAAGAAATTGCAATTTACAATTAAATGCATATATCACCTAAGATTTTTTCAAAATTGATCGATATTATAATTAATGTAAAAATTATTTTGAACGCATGATTACTGGATATGCATACTTCGGAGGGGATTTTATGGCACACATCGATTCAGAGAATGAAATACTAAACGCTTTTGAGCTGATTGCACCTTACTTTGATATTATTATGGATAATGAAGCCAATTTGGCTTTGGCAAACCGAACGCACTATATCGCGAATCACACGTGCCCCGCGCTGAGAATGAAAGCCGGTGCAGGCGACCCGATTCCGGAAGGCGGTTCTGCATGGGACGCAGTTCATTCCGGACAGATGTGCATCAAAGATATTTCTGCGGAAGTGTTCGGCGTGCCTTTTAAATCATACAGTATTCCCGTTCGGGGTGCAGACGGTACAATTGAAGGCGCTGTATGTATTGGAAAAAGTCTTCAAAAAAGAACTGAAGTACTGACTTGTGCACAGGGTCTTTCTTCCAGCTTGCTGCAAATCACGAGTGCTGCCAATGAACTTTCGGATTCAGTGCAACATGTTGTTAAAACAAATACGGAAAACATCGAATTTGTCAACCAAACTGACCAACAAGCAAAAGAAACAAATGATATTCTTAATATCGTGCGCAAAGTTTCAAGACAGACACATCTGCTGGGAATCAATGCATCCATAGAAGCCGCGAAAGCCGGACAATACGGAAAAAGTTTTGAGGTGGTTGCCAATGAAATAAGAAGCCTTTCCGAGTCGGTCAGTAATTCCATGAATCGCATGGAAGACGTTCTGGGAGGAATCGGTCAGGCAATTTCGGAAATTAAAAAAAGAATAGAGCAGTCCAATAACGAAATATCGGCGCAGGCTTCTACATTGCAAGAAATTGCAGCATCGATTGAATCGCTAAACGATACTGCTCAACAATTAAACATCCTGTCTGAAAAACTGTAGTATTGGTCATGTAAGAGACCTAAAATGCATCCTATCGTGAATTGACGCAAACGTCCCCCATTCGTTTTTCGAATGGGGATTTTGTTATACTGCATCAAATTAGATTGAAAATTTTTATGACATATCTTTTCTAGTCACGACAGCAATAAGTTGAAAATATTATATTTTTCATATATTTTTCTCAGTTTTTACAAAAAATATTCGATATAATATATGAAATGTTGATTTTAATTAAATTTAACATTTTTACTAAATACAAACGAGGTCATGTGATGACAACAATTGACACCGAAAATGAAGTACTGCTGGCTTTTGAACTGATTGCACCTTATTTGGACATCATAATGGATCACGAAGCAAGTCTTGCACTGACCAACTGCACAGAGTACCTCATAAATCATCCGACACCCGCATTGCCGCTAAAATCAAAAGCCGGGGATATTATTCCGGAAGGCGGAGCCGCTTACGAAGCGATCCGTACAGGCAGGACTATGATTCGTGATGTTCCCGCTCATGTCTACGGAGTCCCTTTTAAATCATATAGTATCCCCGTAATGAACGAGCATGGCGAAGTAGAAGGCGCTGTACTGATAGGCAAGAGTCTTCAAAAGCGTGATGATGTACTTTCTTATTCACAAATCTTAACATCTAATCTTCAGGAAATCACGTCCGCAGTCAACCACCTGTCGGAAACCATACAAGATGTCGTATGTGCCAATACGGAAAATATAGATTACGTTCATCAAACTAAGGTCAAAGCAAAAGAAAGCAATGATATTTTAAACATTGTCCGAAAGGTTTCGAGACAAACTCATTTGCTCGGAATCAATGCATCAATAGAAGCAGCGAAAGCCGGACAATACGGAAAGAGCTTCGAAGTAGTTGCAAATGAAATACGAAGTCTTTCAGAATTGGTCGGAAATTCCATGAACCGTATGGAAGATGTCCTTGGAGGAATCACCAAGGCGATCTCAGAAATAGAAATACGAATCTCGCAATCCAATGAAGAAGTATCAAAACAAGCTTCCACATTGCAAGAAATCGCGGCCTCAATTGAATCATTAAATGAAACATCAGTAAAATTGCACGATCTTTCAGGAAAATTATAAACATTATAGCGCTAAACTAAAAGCATCCAATTTTTGGATGCTTTTTATGCAATCAGATTTACCGACTCGCCTTCAGTATATGATGCATCAGGATTTGAATCTGTATGAATCAATTATATCGATTAATACAACAATCCGGGCTTTTGTTTAAAACCGATAAGTGCTATATTGATTTTATACGAACGAAAGGCGGATATTCATGAAAGACAAAATAATTCGCATTACCAAAGACGGACCCTATCAGGTAGAAGGCGGAATTCCGCTGATTGAAAAAATCATCCGCAATGACGGTCATGAAAATTACTATGAAATCGGAAGAACGTTTGCTGTCGATGAAGCGTATCTGCTTTGCAGCTGTGGTAAATCTGCAACAAAACCTTTTTGTGACGGTACACATGCCGCAATTCATTACAGAGGTACAGAGCATGCCAGCCGCAAAAAATATCTCGACCAAGCCGCAGAATACGACGGACCTGAACTGATTTTGACAGATCAGGAAAATTTGTGCGCTTTCGCACGATTCTGTCATAAGAGACACGGGGATGTATGGAATTTAACACTGTCTTCCGACAATCCCTTACACAAAAAGGAAGCGATCTCTGCAGCAGAAGACTGCCCTGCAGGAAGATTGATCGCATGGAATAAAGAGAATAAAACGCCCTATTTGCCTGATGAAGAAGCAGCGATAACGATCATTCAGGATCCTGAAAAAAAATGCAGCGGACCCATTTGGGTCAAAGATAATGTCCCGCTTATTTCCGCAGACGGAACCGAATACGAAAGACGTTACCAGATGACACTGTGCCGATGCGGAGAGTCTGATAACAAACCTTTTTGCGATGCGATGCATGTCAGTATTCAATTCGATGACGGGTACTCGAAATAGCATCAAAGGAAGGTCTATTCATATTGCATTTTAAAAACTGCTGTGATACAATATTGAAGATTCATTGCGCCCGTAGCTCAGTTGGATAGAGCATGCGGCTTCGAACCGCAGTGTCGGGGGTTCAAGTCCCTCCGGGCGCGCCATTTTTCAGTCAAAAAGGTTCTATCCCAAGTTTTGTGTAAAGTCAAAAGGCTGATGCAAAATATCAATGAA
>CAYUFL010000016.1:18498-36113 GCA_964444065.1 uncultured Lachnospiraceae bacterium | reverse complement strand
TCCTTGCTTGCCAGCTCCTGATTGTTGTGCGGGTCTGTGTACCGCAGAAAATACCAACTGGAACCTGCCCACTGCGGCATCGTGTCCGTTTCTCTCACTGCATGCCCACCGCATTGCGGACAAGTTGTATGAAACCATTCCGGCATATTGGCAAGCGGAGACTCCCCGTTGTCTGTCGGCTGATAGTTTTCAACTTCAGGAAGGGTCAGCGGAAGTTCACTTTCGGGAATCGGTACCCATCCGCATTTTTCACAATAAACGAGCGGAATCGGTTCTCCCCAGTAGCGCTGTCTGGAAAATACCCAGTCACGCAATTTAAAGTTAACTTTTCTGCATCCGATGCCGCGTTCCTCGATAATATCGATCATTTTTGCTTTCGCTTCTGACACTTTCAATCCTTCGATTAACGGTGAATTGATGAGTATTCCGCCTGAGGAATCGGTATATGCTTCTGTCTCAATATCGCCGCCCGAGACAACTTCGATAATCGGAAGGCTGAATTTTCTCGCAAATTCATAGTCTCTCTGATCATGTGCCGGTACCGCCATAATCGCACCCGTACCGTAAGTCATCAATACATAATCGGAAATATAGATTGGAATATCTTTTTGGGCAATCGGGTTGTATGCGCAAATCCCTTCCACGCAAACGCCTGTCTTGTCTTTTGCAATTTCGGTTCGTTCAAAGTCGGATTTCTTTGCAGATTCTTGTTGATATGATCTGATTTCTGCAATATTCGAAATCTTGGATTCGTATTTATCGATCAGCGGATGTTCCGGCGAAATAACCATATAGGTTGCGCCATAAATCGTATCGGGTCGTGTTGTGTAAACACGAAGCGAATCATCCGTCCCCTTGATCCGAAAATCAATTTCCGCACCCTCGCTGCGTCCGATCCAATTGATCTGGCTTGCTTTGACGCGTTCAATATAGTCCACTGTGTCCAAATCGTCTATCAGACGCTGCGCGTATTCTGTAATTTTGAGCATCCACTGGTTTTTTACTTTGCGTACGACTTCCCCGCCGCATCGCTCACAGACGCCGTTTACAACTTCTTCGTTTGCAAGTCCTACTTTACAGCTTGTACAGAAATTGATCGGAAACTCTTTTTTATATGCCAAACCATGCTTGAACAGCTGGATGAATATCCATTGCGTCCATTTATAATAATTCGGGTCGGTTGTATCAATTTCTCTGCTCCAGTCGAATGAATAACCCAGCGACTGCAGCTGTTCCTTGAAGTGATGAATATTGTTCTTCGTGACAATACGCGGATGAATACCTGTTTTGATTGCATAATTTTCGGTTGGCAATCCAAAGGCATCCCATCCCATCGGATAAAGGACATTGAAGCCCTGCATTCGTTTTTTTCTCGCAATAATATCGAGCGCTGTGTATGGTCTGGGATGCCCGACATGCAGACCCTGTCCGGAAGGATAAGGGAATTCGACGAGTGCATAGAACTTCGGTTGATCCGATGTGTCTTTTGCATGGAACACGCCTTTTTCTTCCCATTTGTCTTGCCATTTTTTTTCTATTGTCTTGAAATCGTAGTTGCTCATATATCCTCCGAACAATATTCATTGTAAAAATGTCCCCTGTCGATTGTCAAGGGACACCTTCATTTGACTGTATGATCGTTTTTACGATCATGTCTGTGGATTTATTTTACTTTTTTTGGATTTTTATGTCAACAGTTTTGGCTTCTGTCAGCGCAATTCTTATTATTCTGACAATTCAAGTGCAATTTTCATCATATCCGTAAATGTCTTTTCGCGCTCTTCGCTTGTCGTGGCTTCTTCGTGTACGAAATGATCGCTGACCGTCAGAATGCACAGTGCTTTTTTGCCGAGTCTTGCTGCATTCATATACAGTGCCGCCGCTTCCATTTCAACCGCAAGAACGCCCATGTCTGCCCATTGTTTCCATGCTTCGCCGCTGGCAGTATAAAAAACATCGCTGGAAAAAACATTGCCTACCGCAACAGGAATTTTCAGATCATCCGCAATTTGCTTTGATTTCATCAACAAGCTGAAATCGGCGATCGGCGCAAAGGTGCCGTTCAAACCATACTGCGCGGCAAAATTTGAATTCGTGCAGGCGCCCTGCGCCAAGATCACATCACGCACATGGACCTTTTCGGAATATCCTCCGCATGAACCGATTCGAACGATGTTCTGCACATCATAAAAAGCAAACAATTCATATGAATATATGCCGATTGAGGGCATTCCCATACCCGATCCCATAACGGAAATCGGTCTGCCACGATAGGTTCCGGTATATCCAAGCATTCCCCTGACTTCATTAACGAGTTTCACGTTTTCCAGAAAGTGTTCGGCTATATATTTTGCGCGAAGCGGATCGCCCGGCATTAATACCGTTTTTGCAAAATCACTTTTATCAGCCTGATTGTGAACAGTAGCCATAATAATCCTCCAAATTTGACATTATTATCTTTTTATTATACATTTATCGATTGCAGAAACAATCTAGCTGGGTAAAGTCGGCAAACAAGAAAGAGCGGAATAACCCGCTCTTAACATATTGAATCATACTTGGAAACAATTTCTCCGAATATAATGTAATGATAGTCTCCCTGCGGATAGAAAGCATGCTGCAAACTTTCCGTACCGACAAAACATGTCGGATCCATCTGCTGAGAAAAAAGCACCTTGCATTCGTAATGATATTCGCATCCTTCTATGATTTTCCCTGTAATTTCTTTTGCGTCAGAGAGAATGATACCGCAGCATCGAAATTTATTTTCCGATCTGCCCGAAACTTTGCCGAAATGCATCAATTCATCTTTCATTTCTCCCTCACGCGGGATACTGACCGTGAACGTTTTTGCTTTCTGCATCAGTTCGAACGTAAAACGGGACGGGCGCACCATCGCGATAAATACGGGACGATTCCAACACCGCCCTTCCATTCCCCATCCGATCGTCATGCTGTTTGCTTTGCCGTCACATTCAGTTGTAAGAAATGCTCCTTGGACCAATTGCTCATTCAACATGAAATCAAATCCTTTCATTCTTATTGAATTAATTGTATCACAATTCAACTGTTTTGTAATCGGTGTATTTATTTTTCACGCAATTCTACTCGTCTGATTTTGCCGCTGATCGTCTTTGGAAGCTCTGCGGCAAAATCTACAATACGCGGATATTTGTAGGGAGCAGTCAAATTTTTCACATATGTCTGGATTTCTTTTTTCAGTTCTTCACTCGCTTCTTTATCTTTCGTCAATACAATCGTAGCCTTCACAAGCTGTCCTCTTGTTTCGTCCGGATCGGGCACACCGATAACCGCACATTCCAAAACATAAGGCAGTTCCATAATAACGCTTTCAATTTCAAACGGTCCGATACGATATCCGGAGGATTTGATCAGATCGTCTGTCCTGCCGACATACCAATAATATCCTTCCTCGTCCATCCATGCGGTATCTCCTGTATGATAAAACCCATTTCTGACAGCCTCGGCGGTCTTTTCAGGGTCGTTATAATACTCTTTAAACAATCCGCATGGCGTCTGCTCGCTTACATTTATAACGATCTCTCCGACTTCCCCAACGGGCACCTGCTGATCGTCGCTGTCAATCAACATAACGTCAAATTGCGGATTCGGTTTACCCATGGATCCGGGTTTGGGAGTGTCCCCGATAAGGTTTGCGATAAGCAGCGTCGTTTCAGTCTGTCCGAAACCTTCCATTAATTTAACACCGGTGTGTTCAAGGAATTTATTGAATACTTCTGGATTCAGGGCTTCGCCAGCTACTGTCGCATATTGCAAAGAGGACAAATCATATTTCGCCAAATCTTCTTTAATGAAGAAACGGAACATCGTCGGCGGTGCACAGAATGTAGTAATCTGATACTCTTTAAAAAGCGGAAGAATATCGTGTGCATCGAATTTCACAAAATCATATGCAAACACACAGGTTTCGGCAAGCCATTGTCCGTATAATTTCCCCCAGACTGCTTTCCCCCACCCTGTATCAGAAATTGTGCAATGTACACCTTCGGGACTTACGTTATGCCAAAATTTCGCTGTGACGATATGTCCGAGAGAATAAGTATGCGTATGCGCGGCAATTTTCGGGTAACTCGTTGTCCCTGAAGTAAAGTACATCAACATAATTTCGTCACGCATCGGACAGGCTTCCCAGACAGGGCGATCAAATACTTCCGACTGGTTTGTGATATCGGAATCGAACGAATGCCACCCTTCTTTTGTACCGTTCACAATCATTTTAATTGTTACTGACGGAGATGCATGCATCGCTTCTTCCGCATGATCGGAAACATTCCCGTCGGCGGTGCAGACGATCGCTTTGACTCCGGCTTTATCAAATCGGTAAATGAAATCCTTACAGGTCAGTTGATCCGTAGCAGGAATTGCGATTGCGCCGATTTTATCCAGTGCAAGCATGCTGAACCAGAACTGATAATGCCGCTTGAGCACAAGCATCACGCGATCCCCTTTTTTGATGCCAAGCGATACAAAATAATTTGCTGTTTGGTTGGAATGCTTTTTTAAATCAGAAAATGTAAAATTGTGCATTTCCTTCTCTTTTGACAGCCAAAGAAGCGCTCTTTTTTCAGGAGTTTTCTCCGCCAGTGCATCCATAACATCAAATCCGAAATTATAGGTTTCATCTGGAATAAAATCCAGTTTACATAATCTGTTGTTTTCGTCAAATTCTGTTTTTACAAATTTCTCGTAAATGAGTGCCATATACTACCTTACGCTTTCATTACAATTGCCAAAAATGTGCAGTCTTCTCCGCCGGTTGCGATCATGCCATGTCCGTGGGAAGAATCGTAATAAACGCAATCTCCTTCTTTGAGTATTTCTGTGTGGGATTCAAACCGTACTTTCATCTGCCCCTTCAAGATGTAATCCATTTCCTGTCCTTCGTGGGTTGAAAGCGCAATTTCAGCATCTTGTTCCGTCGTACTGTATTTTGCCGTAACGAGAAATGGTTCCGCGATTTTATGCTTAAACAGATATGCCAAATGGCTGTATTCCAAGCCATTTCTGCGTTTCACGGAAAGTCCTTTCCCTTTTCTTACAATACTGTAAAATGACAGTTTGGGAACTTCCCCCGTTAACAATTCCGCCAAATCGATTCCGAATTTTTCTGCGCATTTGAAAAGAAATGTGAACGAGAAATCGGATTTCCCGTTTTCGCATGCAATGTATTCGTCCACGCTTACTCCGGTTACTTCGGCCATTTCCTCGTAGGATAATTCCAGAATCTCTCTGGTGAATTTAATCCTTTGAGCAACCTGTTCGATAATATACTCCATATACTCCTCCTGATTGGATTTACTATACCTGAAAACAAAAAAACGCCTCAATCATGAGACGGAAATACCGCGGTACCACTCAACTTGCTGTCTTTGAGAAGACAACCTGCTCTGTGCATATCAATCAATATGCTCTCCTGCTAACGGGAAGAAACCGTTCCGGCTTACTTAAGTACTTCAGCGGACTGCTCAAGGGTGATTTTGCGAAACTGTCTGTATTGTCTTGCACCAAACGACAACTCTCTTAACAGAACGATAATCGATTTTTTGTCCCTGTCAATGCATTTAAATATTGCTTTTATATTAACGGTCACAGGGTTGTTTGTCAAGTGTTTTCAACGTTCTTGTACGGCATAATGGAAATAAACATTCCAATTGCAAAGCACGCCTCTGATATGATAAAACTTCTGCTTTACAGAATATAAAAATAACGTTAGAATATAGGAGATTGCATTTATTTTACAAACGGAGTTGAGAGTATGTTTTCTAAACGAAGTGACGGACGATTGATTAAAGGACTTGATCCATTTTTCAAATTGATTCCGCAGATCATGTACAGAAGAAGCGAGTCACAGATCTTCTACAAGCAGGATCTGACCACAGACATCTTTGATGCTTACATAAAAGAAAAAAGAACCGAAGGCTATGAACTATCCTACATGACAATCATCATAACTGCATTGGTTCGGCTCCTTGCGTTGCGTCCTTCTCTGAACCGTTTTGCGATTAACGGCAGACTTTACGCACACAATAACATCGAAATCTCTTTAGCGGTAAAAAAAGAGCTTTCCGATGAAGCCGAAGAAACTACCATTAAAGTTATATTTGACGGTACCGAAAGCATTTATGATGTGAATGAAAAGATAAACGAAACAATTCAGCTCAATAAGATGGCAACGACATCCAACAGTACAGATAAGCTTGCGCGATGGTTTATGTCGCTTCCGAACTTTTTGATTCGTTTCTTTGTTGTAACACTGATGAGATTTGATCTATGGAATATCATGCCGAAGAGTATACTGGAAGCAAGTCCATTTCATGCAAGTGCATGGATCACGAACATCAAATCAATTAAACTGAATTACCTTTACCATCATCTGTACGATTTCGGCACGGCAAGTTTCTTTGTAGCGATCGGAAAAACAAACAATGAACCGTTCAGCACACTGAGCGGCAATATTGAATCAAAACGCATATTCACATTGGGATACACCATTGACGAACGCATTTGTGACGGATTCTATCTTTCCCAATCACTGCGGATCTATGAAAAATATCTGAAGTCGCCTTCCCTTCTGGAAGAACGTCTTGAGCAAAAAATCGAAGATATCGACTAAACAAAAAAGCCCCGATTGGGCTTTTTTTATTTCAGGATATTGCCTTGTTTTGAAGTTTATCGTAACTGAGGATACAAATCATCGATAACGCCTCAGGCAACGAAAACAATAAATATGTTGCAACATATCCGCTGTCGCCAAGCACAAAATACCACAATGATTTATAAACGACAGTGAGCCCGAATATCACAAGCAAAACGGTAAGCGTTATTCTCATACTCTTTCGACCGCCCTTAATTGCCAAAAGAATAATGCCTGCAAACACAAACATTGCAAACTCAAGACTGTACTCGACAATATAATCCGAAAAATAACTGCTGTATTTCTGCGATTCGAGCACGATTTCAACAATACTCAATACAGGATATGCCCAAAACGGAATCAGCCATAGTTTGGATAACCTGTCCGGCACAAAAAGGACACACAGAAAGAAAAGAACCAACACAGTTTCTTTGATATCATAAATAATCAGTTCACTGCTGTGTGCGGCAGCAATATAATAAACAATGCTGATTACAAGTGCGAGAATCGCGTATATTTGCGGCATTTGAATTTTTTTCATTACATTACCTTACTCATTTTATATAATTTATTTTATCACAATTTCTTTTTCCTAAAAATCAAATTGGAATTTTTAATAATTATTGCACTGGCGCAAATTAAAATGCAATTCCCTTCAGCCAACCAATCCGTACAACAGGATTCCAAAGACGGCGCTGATAAGAATAAAAAAAATCGGATGCAGTTTTTTAAACACCATATTAAGTACCAAAACAATGCCAAATATAAAAATGGACTTCATATCAGGCACAATGACTCCGCCTTGATTATTGGAAAGAAATGCCAACTGCATAACCGATATCGCGGCGGCACCGATCATCCCCACTACGATCGGTCTCAAACCAACCATTGCGGCTTTTACATAAACATTACTTTCAAAGCGTTCTATATTTTTCGCTATCAATAAAATAATCGCGAACGAAGGCAGAATCACGCCCAAAGTGGATACAATCGCACCCGAAATTCCGTTCGTTTCGATACCGATGAATGTAGCGATATTAATTGCAAAAGCACCGGGAGTCGATTCTGATACAGCAATAAAATCAACCAAAGTCTGCATATCACTCCAGCCTCTGACCATAACCATATCCTGAATCATCGGTATCATTGCGTATCCTCCACCTAAGGTAAACAATCCGATTTGAAAAAAAGTATTGAATAATTGCCACAAGATCATTGCGTTCCATCTCCTTTTTTCAAAGCAGTACATATATGCCGAATGATTCCGCAAAAAATGCCAAACAAAATCAACAGCATTGTACTAAAATTAAAAAATACAATTGCACAAAAAGCACTTAATAACAAAAAAAGATTAAATAGATTCATTTCCAACGCCTTCGCAAATTTAACGGTCGCATTTAAAAGCAAAACGGCTACTCCTGCGCGGATTCCAAGGAATGCATAATTGATCCATTCGTTGGCGCGGAATTGCTGATAAAACAATGAGATGATGATGATGATAAACACCGAAGGGAGCGTAACACCGACCGTAGCGGCAAGGCTGCCCCAAAAACCTGCAACTTTATATCCAACATAGGTTGCGGTATTGATCGCCATAGGACCGGGTGTACTCTGCGCAATGGCCAATAAATCCAGGATATCTTCATCATTGATCCATTGCTGTTTTTCAACTGCTTCTTTATGAATCAGTGGCACCATGGCATATCCGCCGCCGAATGTGAACAGACCGATACGAAAAAATACTGTGAGCAATTTCAGACAATTACGTTTTTTCATGTATACCTCCAATTCCATTATAGATGCAAATCGAACCGCTCACAATCGAAGAAGTCAAAAAAATGACATGTACCGATGAAGCACATGTCATAATTCGATAAATATTAATTTATTTGATTCCGAGGATATCATTGATTTGCGCAATCAAATCCGTCATATCTTCCATTTTCAAATCAGCCATATGCGCAATACGGAATGTTTTTTCTTTCAGGTCTCCGTAACCGTTGGAGATTTCATATCCGCGTGCGTTAAGCTCTTTGCACATTGCAGAAACGTTGATTTCTTTCGTGTTTTTGATACAAGTCAATGTATTCGATGCATATTGTTCTTCCGGGAAAAGCGCAAAGTTTTCTTTCGCCCACCCTCTGATATAATCTGCCATTTCAGCATGTCTTTTGAAACGATTTTCGATTCCTTCCACATTGACAATTTGATCGAGCTGATATTCAAGCGCAAACATGTGCGAAAGACTCGGTGTTGAAGGATACTGATAATCTTTCTTTTTCACAGTATTGTAAAGCTGCAGAAGGTCAAGGTAATAACCTCTGTTTTTTACTTCCTTTGCTCTTTCGACCGCTTTTTCCGAAAAAGTACAGACAGAAAGTCCGGGAGGAAGTCCAAGTGCTTTTTGAGCAGATGTGACGCAAACATCGATGCCCCACTTATCTACTTCAATTTTCATTCCGGCGGCAGAACTAACCGAATCTACGCAGAATATTACATCAGGATAATTTTTTACTACTTCGCCGATTGCGGCACATGGATTTGTAACACCGGAAGAAGTTTCGTTGTGCGTTACGGTAATGCAGTCATACTTACCTGTTTTTAAAATTTCGTCCACAAAATTCGGATCGGTATGTTTTCCGTCTTCCACTTCATACAGATCGGTCGGAACCCCATTGCCCACTCCAAGCTCATACCAGCGTTTACCAAAAGAACCTACGGAAAAAACAGCAGCTCTGTTTTTGGTTCCGCATCTGATTGCTCCTTCCATTAAACCTGTTCCGGATGAAGTTGACAACAAGATTTCATTTTCGGTAAAGAACACCTTTCTCATGTTGTCACTGATATTTCTTTGAAGCGCACTGGCTTCTTTCGTTCTGTGTCCGATCATCGGAGTAGACATTTTTTCAAGGACTTCCGGTCTGACTTCGATCGGTCCGGGGATAAATAATTTTCTATGCATATTACTCTCCTTAATATATTAAAATTGATGAATAAACAATCCGCTGCGCAGCTTGGGTTCAAACCATGTTGATTTCGGTGGCATTACCATGCCGGAATCAGCCACAGCCAACAAATCCGATATCAGCACCGGATAAAGCGCAAAGGCTGCTGCCGCTTCGCCTTTATCCACTCTGTTTTTCAGTTCTTCATAACCGCGGATTCCGCCGACAAACGAAAGACGTTTTGTCGTTCTGGGATCCTCGATATCCAACAATTTACCGAACAGATTCTTTTGCAGTATGGATGCATCCAATGATGCGACAGGATCATCGGCATCAAACGTACCGTTTTTTGCAATGATTTGGTACCACTTACCTGCCAGATACATACTGAAGTGGTGTTTCGCGTTCGCTTTGATATCAGTGTCATTAAGAATCGGAAGCACCTCGAAATCCGTTTGCAATGCATTCAGAAAGGTATCCGCCGTATAATCCCCAAGATCGTTCAGAAGACGATTATAATCCATGATGTGCAACTCGTCCTCCGAAAAAATCACAGCCATGATGAAATTGAATTCTGCTTCGGGATCATAAGCTGTCTGTTCAGCCCTCATTTTTTCGCCGACACGACATGAAGATGCGGTACGGTGGTGTCCGTCTGCAATATAAAGTGCATCCATCTGCTGAAAGGCCAGTTGCAGCGCATCGGAATCCTGTTGGTTTTCGACAAGCCACAGCGCATGAGCAATCCCGTCATCCGAAGTGAAGGAATAGACCGCTTCGTTTGATGTTGTGACATTCTGAATAATTTTCTTGATCACATCATCTTTTTTATTAATCAGAAACACCGGTTCCGTGTGAGCTTTGCAGGCAAGAAAATTGTGGATACGGTCTACTTCTTTTTCGGGCAATGTAAATTCATGGCGTTTGATCAGTCCGTTTTGATAATCGTCGATCGATACCAATGCACAAATACCGGTCTGAACACGTCCGTTCATAATCTGACGATAGATGTAATAATGCGGATTCTGATCTTTGATCAACACTCCGCGATCAATAAAAGACTCCAGATTTTCGGCGGCTTTTGCATACACTTCAGGTGCATGCGGATCAGCAGACTCAGGCAAATCAATTTCGGAACGAATAATATGAAGAAATGAAACATCGTTTCCGGCAGCCATTTGCACCGCTTCTTTTGTATTCATCACATCATACGGCAATGAACTGACCTTATCGGCAAGTTCCGGACTCGGTCGGAGTGCGCGAAACGGTTTTACTTTAAGCATGTATCCTCCAAATGAACTCAAAATTCAAAATTTTCAATAAATCGGTTTATGATATGATCGTAAAGATGTCGATTGTCATAACTGTCGAATAGATAGATAACAATAATATAACTGTTCGCATCCTGCACAGTAACATATATGGTACCATTCACCGTATCTTTTTCTGATGTGAAATCTGCCTGCCACGCGCTGATTCCGTTCAATGCAGATTGACGAACAGCATAAGGACGAATTCCCTGTTCGGAATCTGCAAAAAGATAATCCAACATTTGAGAAACAAACAATGTATTATTATAATTTGCTTCAAACGCACCACTGTGAAGATCAAGCTCGTCGGGTGTGTCGATCGTCAGATAATACGCATCTGCATAACTCACAGCATCGCCAGCATAAATCGCTGCAGTTACTTCATCGGACAGTTTCACAACAAGCGCATCGTCATTTCCGCTGACACTCTTTTCATCCTCGATACGGAAAGAATATCCGTAGGTATCATTTGTGTATGTTTCTTGTGAGCCGCAGGAAGAAACAAAAAAAGTCAGTAAAATTGTAAAAAGAGGAATAACTATTTTTTTAATATTCATCATGAAATTTTCTTTTCATTTTATCATTATTGTAATGTTTGTGCAACATAATTCTTTGATTGCAAAGGCAACTTCAATTAATTTATTTGTTTAATATCGAAACAATGCCAAAATTATATATCAAATTAAATAAATGTCTCAAATAACCGTTTATTCTCTTTTTTGTCTCAAGTTTTTCAATATCTTGATTTCATCAGCATAACCGTTGATTTCATTCGGTGTTTCCAGAAACATCGGCAGATTTACCAAAGCGGGATGATTAATAATGCGCTCGAACCCTGTTATTCCTATTGTTCCTTCACCGATTTTCTCATGTCGGTCTTTATGGGAACGGATCGGATTTTTTGAATCGTTCAGATGTACGGCGCGCAGACGGTTAAGCCCGACTATTCTGTCAAATTTTGTCAAGACCCCATCCGTATCGTTTGCGATATCGTAACCCGCACAATACACATGACAAGTATCAAGACAAACGCCTATCTGTATGCGATGATCAACTCTGTCAATCAATTCCCGCAGTTCTTCGAAGGTACCACCGACTTCGCTTCCGCTGCCGCTCATGGTTTCCAGGAGCAGTGCAATACCATTCATATCTGATGATATTTCATTGATGCAAGCAGCAATACGGTTCATACCTGTTTCGTATGTTGCAGTTTGTCTGCTGCCCGGATGTATGTTATAGAGTTTGCACGGTAATTTTTGCAGTAACTGCAAGTCACTCTTCAGTAATTCGACCCCTTTGCTGCGCACCTCATCCCTGTCGCTTGCCATATTAATGGTGTATGGCGCGTGTGCCAACAGCGGGGCAAAATGATGCTCCTGCATGATTATCTCCAGTGCATTCACATCATCGGCATCAAATGCTTTGGCAGCACCGCCGCGGGGATTTCGTGTAAAAAACTGGAACGTGTTGGCACCTGTTTGTATTGCAGTCAAAGCTGCTTTTTCATAGCCGTTTGCGATAGAAAGATGAGCTCCGATACTGTATGTCATACTGTTTACTCCTCTATTTAGCGTAAGTATAACAAATTATGTTGCACATAGGAAGGTTTTGCTCGAATCGTAATCATCCGAATAATTCGATTTATATTTTCAATAATATTAAATATTGTATTCGAAATAAATTTATTGATATTAATTACACGATTCCGTCCGATACGGTATAATAGGATCAGCACAAGGAGGATAATGATGGATAGTAACAGGAAGGCAGATGTACAGAACAAAGTAGAGTTGCAAAAAGGCGTTTATCGTCAGTTGCTTGCGTATACCGAAAACTATACGTTGACAAAAATGTGGGGACGCAAAGGAACGGAATCAAAGACGCATGACCATCCGCACGAACAGGTCATTTATATTTTATCGGGAGAAGGACAATTTCAGAACGGCGATGAATTCGTATTTGTCAAATCCGGGGACACTGTCATGATTGCATCAAATGTTCCCCACGCTTTTGCACAAATCATGGAAGATTTAACATGGTTGGAATATTTTACACCGGAACGGAAAGATATCACAGGATCTTAAATCTCATGTATGATCAATCGAAACCACGATGTGAAAGATAAAATTTTCCTCATAGATTATTTTAAGCCAGTATATTAATTTGAAAGGACTTAACAATATGCCTGAAAATGATATCGGATTTTTTAATCAACTCGAGTATATCTCCAACAAAACATGTTACAAAGCCAGCGGTTTCACGGATGATGATCTTTCCCGCCCGATCATCGGAATTGCAAACTCGTTCAACGACATGGTTCCGGGTCATACAAATCTGCGCAAAGTAGCGGAAAGTGTCAGCAACGGCATTTATCGCGGCGGCGGCACCCCTGTAGAATTCGGCGTGATCGCATGCTGTGACGGAATCTCGGACAATCATATGGGTGCCAACTATGTATTGCCTTCAAGGGATAATATTGCCGACAGCATTGAAATCCAAGCGCGCGCACATAAATTGGACGGAATCGTATTGCTGGCAAGCTGCGATAAAATCGTTCCGGGTATGTTAATGGCTGCCGCGCGGCTGGATATCCCCGCAATCTTTGTGCCGGGAGGATGTATGAGTTCTGCACCGCCATTCGCGCACAAAATAAAAAGTGACACCACTACGATTTCTGAAGGCATCGGCATGTATCAAACCAATCAAATCACATACGAGCAATTGCAAAATTTAACAACCTCATGCGCACCCACCTGCGGATCTTGTCAATTTATGGGCACTGCAAATACAATGTGTTCCTTCGGAGAAGCACTCGGCATGACATTGCCGAACGGAGGTCTCATCCCCGCAGTTTACCACGAGCGCTTTCGATGCGCATTTCACAGCGGAGAAAAAATTGTGCAAATGGTCGAACAGGGATTAACCTCCCGCCGCATCATGACAAAGGATGCCATCGAGAATGCCATCATGGTACTCATGGCAATCGGCGGCTCAACGAACGCTGTGATTCACTGCTGTGCGCTGGCACATGAGCTGGGATTTGATACACAGGAAATACTGAATTCATTTGATAAATTCAGTAACATCATACCGCTTGTCGCAAAAATTAATCCGGCATCTCTGATTTATGATTGCGAAGATCTCTACAAGGCGGGAGGCATTCCGGAGGTAATGAAATCGATCCGAAGATTTCTTCATACAGACGTAATGACCGTCAATATGCAAAGTTTGGATAAGAATCTGGAAGAATTTGTCAGCCTTTACCCGGCAAATCCGGAAGTAATCAAATCGGTAGAGAATCCGCACAGCACGCTGGGTGGTCTTGCAATCATGAGAGGAAACATCGCACCCGAAAGCGGCGTCGCCAAGCCCGCTGCAATTGCTGAAGAAGCGCGTCTTTTCACCGGTACTGCTGTTTGCTTCGACAAAGAAAGCGATTGTATTGACGCGATCAAACTGCAAAAAATAAAAGCAGGCGATGTAATTGTGATCCGGTATGAAGGTCCCAAAGGCGGACCCGGCATGCGTGAGATGTATCTACCACTGAAAATGCTGTATGGACAGGGACTCAACAAGACTACCGCGCTGATTACCGACGGACGATTCTCCGGTACGAACAACGGTTGCTTTGTCGGTCACATTTCGCCGGAAGCGGCGGCAGGAGGTCCGATTGCATTGATAAAAGACGGCGATAAAATCACAATAGACATCCTAAGCCACTCACTGGAACTGCATGTGAGTGACGAAGCGCTGTCAGCGCGCCGTGCGGAATGGAAATACGAACCAAAGAGCGATATCTCGGGATATCTCGCCCGCTATGCGAAATTGGTTCATTCTGCAAGCGAAGGCGCCATACTGGAGTAATCATTCAAGCGCAACAAACCGATCATGTCTTTGCTTTGTAAGCGGGAGAAAATTGAAAATGCTTGAATTGTCTCATCATCCAATTTATAATTCTTTCTGAAGGTGTTTTTTCATCACAGAAAGACGGAGGAACAAATGAAAGAACCTATTATTATCGGAATAGCCGGCGGCAGCGGATCGGGTAAAACGACGATTTCCAATCGCATTATCAACACATTTCGGGATGAGGTAACGTTCCTTTGTCATGACAGTTATTATAAATGCAACGATGCGTTAAGCATGGAGGAGCGTATATCGCTCAATTATGATCATCCGAACGCATTCGATACAGAACTGATGATCGATGATTTAAAAAAATTAAAAAACCGTATGCCGATCGATTGTCCGGTTTATTCCTTTGTCCTAAACAATCGGACAAAAGAAACCATTCACATTCAGCCGAAAAATGTAATTATTGTCGAAGGAATTCTAATTTTTGAAAATAAGAATCTGCGTGACATGATGGATATCAAGATTTTTGTTGATACTGACTCGGATCTTCGATTGATCCGTCGATTACTGCGTGATGTAAAGGAGCGGGGACGGGATTTGGACTCCGTGGTCAAACAATATACATCTACAGTTAAACCAATGCACGAACAATTTGTCGAACCCAGCAAAAAATATGCAGACATCATCGTGCCCGAAGGCGGATACAATCGTGTCGCGCTTGAAATGATTATAAATCGAATCGATTCAATTATCAAAGAATGATTGCTGTTATTGTGCGATATCCAACAGGGTTCATAACCAAACAACATTTCCATAAAAAAATCAGACACTTTTTGATTGTGTCTGATTTTTTATTTATAAGCCTATTTGCTATCGTTTTGTTTTACATTGGTTTTGCGAATATCATTCTTCCTGCAGACGTCTGCAATACACTTGTTACTACAACATGTATTGTTTTCCCAATCAGATTCCGACCGCCTTCGACAACAATCATTGTCCCGTCATCCAGATATGCAACGCCTTGATTTGATTCTTTCCCTTCCCTGATCACCAGTACGGGCATCTCTTCTCCCGGAAGTACGACTGTTTTCACAGCATTGGAAAGATCATTCGTGTTCAACACATCCACCCCGTGGAATTCCGCTATTTTGTTGAGATTGTAATCGTTGGTGACGACTTTACCTTTCATGTCGCGAGCCAAACGAAGCAGTTTCGAATCAACTTCGCTGATATCCGGATAATTCTTCTCGGATATGACGACTTCGATCGGCAATTCCTTTTGAATTTTATTCAGGATATCAAGCCCTCTTCGTCCTCTGTTTCGCTTCAGTCCATCCGATGAATCCGCAATATATTGCAATTCATCCAAAACAAACGTCGGGATAACAATCGGACCTTCCACAAAGCCTGTCTTAAGGATATCAAAGACTCTGCCATCGATAATGACGCTTGTATCAAGCACTTTCGGTACAACCTGTACATGACGTTTGTTTGCCTTCTGTTTCGGTTCTTCTTTGTTTTCGCGATTGAAGGTATTTTTAAACAAAAACTCCAAATCGGAAAATTTGAGATTTACGATCAAAACACTGCCGTAAATCATCAAAGAATAAATCAGAATAACAATGATTACCCTGAGGAACGAAGGCAATTCGAGTTTATAAATCGGGCTGCAAATAAGAGCGGCTACAACAAGAGCAATAATAAGTGCAACGACGAACATAATCATTTGAGGTAAAGAAACATTTTTCAGGTCTTTGGTCCATTTTTTTGAAACATTCCTGAATGCATGCGCAAGTGCAGGGATAAGAATGAGAAAAATAATTCCAACAATAAGTCCAAAAATCAGAGATAAAATTAATTTCGCAGTATTATCAGGAAGATTCCAATTCAGCAAGTTCATAATGTAGTCCAGATTATAAATCAGAGGTCCGATCTGATAACCCGATATAAAGCCAACAATAAAATAAATAAATTTGAGCAGCATACAATCCTCCTTTCTCGTTTATTCAAATAAAATATAATAAATCCGAATTCATTATATCATACGTCAGTTTCTGCTCCGCACTTAAAATCGAAATTAATTGTAGTTTAATACATATCGTATTGCAAATTTATAAAAATATAAAATTTGTTACACAAGAACATCAGACTACAGGAAATAATGTCCTGTTTTGGAAAATATAAGAAATAATCATAGTACGAGGAAGAATCAAACAAAAATATATAAACTGATTACTGTCCCGATAACGGATATGAAAGTTCCGTGCCGATCTGTTATGGATATGGGGTCGGCTTTACTGCTGATCTGATTTTATGCTTTGCATAAGAGACAGAGACGGCATCGCATTCAGATAGATATCAGCGAAATCGTTGTTTTTGTATTGAAAATATGCCGCAGCAGCAATCATTCCCGCATTGTCGGAGCACAACAACTGATCAGGCATAAACAATTTTATTCCTTTTCGTTCGCATTTTCCGGTAAACTCCGAACGGATCAGCGAATTACAACTGACGCCGCCGCAAATGCAAACAGTGCCGATGTCAAGTTTTTCAGCAGCACGAATCGTTTTTTCCGTTACAATATCTGAAACGCATTGTCGAAAAGAAGCACATAAATCAGCTTTGTTGATTTCATTGCCTTTCATTGTTTCACGATTGATAAAATTAAGTACCGCGCTCTTCAATCCGCTGAAGCTGAAATCAAAATGAGATTCCTCCAGCATAACTCTCGGGAACTCGATAAAATGAGGATCTCCGCTTTCTGCAAGCAAATCGAGTTTTGGACCACCGGGATAACCCAATCCCATCACGCGCGCTACTTTGTCAAAA
>CAYUFL010000016.1:17819-18488 GCA_964444065.1 uncultured Lachnospiraceae bacterium | reverse complement strand
ACCTGCCGCATCATCACGCGTGGAACCCAACACTTCAAATTCCGTATAATCCTTCACGTGAACAATCATTGTATGTCCGCCGGAAATCACCAGACAGATAAACGGCGGTTTTGCGCCTGCTAAAAAGTTTGCGCTGATATGCCCAGCCAGATGATTCACTCCGATTATTTTTTTGCCGAGTCCGAAAGCCAGTGCTTTTGCGTACGATACGCCGATCAACAATGCTCCTACAAGACCGGGTCCATACGTCACCGCAATCGCATCAAGATCCGAAAAACCAATTTGCGCTTGTAACATAGCTTCGTCCACTACTTCGGGCAGTTTTATCAAGTGATTGCGAGATGCAATTTCAGGAACAACCCCGCCGTATAATGCATGAATATCAATTTGTGAAGCGATAATATTCGAACAAAGCATGCCGTCGCTAATAATAGCGGCACTGGTTTCATCACAGGATGTTTCGATTGCTAAAATATTGATTGATTGTTTCATTCTTTATTTCCCTGACGGTTTTATTTTGCGTGCGAGTAGAGAGAAAATAACTGATATTATTATAAAAAAAGCGGTACTGTATGCAGCAATGCGAGTTGCCGCCGCAATGAAAAATTCCTCGGGCACCATATTGATCAGTACACTATGTAAAGGATCAAATGACCAATTCATATTGGT
>CAYUFL010000016.1:0-17809 GCA_964444065.1 uncultured Lachnospiraceae bacterium | reverse complement strand
GAACAAATAATGAAATGCAATGAACATTTGCTCAAAAAAGAACACTCCGCTTATCAGCAAAAGACAAAGCAAAACCAGATCAATGATACCGGCTGTCCGAAGTATTCGATACATACGATAACGATATTTTACGATCATAAACGCAGCAAGTAATACAATCACCCCAACCGAAAGATTCCTTATCAAACGGAAACGGAGGAACAGTACCTGCACATCCATCATGTGGGACTGTTCGTCCTGAGTAAAAACAGATTGATACGTGCCCGCAACTGTAGCATAAATATTAAAGTCAGTCCGTTCCCCTTGTAAAAAAAGCTGCATTTCGTCCGTAATAGACATCAGATCATCCAATGAGATATCCGTGTTTTCCGGAGTATCATTTTTTACATATTGACTGTAATAAAAATGATCGTTATACCCAACGGCTTCAATGGCGGTATACACACCGATAAAAAAAAGGCTGATGGATATGATTACAGTTACCAATAAGAGCATCAGTTGTTTCATCGCGATTCACCGTTCTGATATTTCCACATAATCAAAGCGTCTTCATTATTGTCCGTGTAATACTTTCTTCTGACCCCCAAAGTTTGGAATCCGAATTTTTCATACAGCGCAATGGCCTCTTGGTTTGATGCACGCACTTCCAGCGTTAACTCGAAAATCTTGTTTTCATACGCTTTCAGAATCAATTCGTCGATGATTGCGGATGCAATTCCGCACCTTCTGTAACTCGTACTTACTGCCAAGTTGGTAATATGAGCTTCCCCGCAAATATTGCTCAATGTACCGAATCCTGCAAAATTTCCCTTATAATATGCACACAGAAATATACTGTCGGGATGTCCGATTTCTTCGGCAATCAATTGTTCGCTCCATGGGACAGAGAAGCATTCCTGCTCCGTCCGTGAAACTGCGCCGACGTGAAACGATTGCGCTTCAATGATGCAAATGTCATTATTATCGTTGCTCATCGTGTTACCGCCATCAATTCAGTTTAATTTCATAATTCGCTTCTGCCTGTGATACACGGATATAGTTCGGCAGAAAAGTTTTATAATCCGAGCAGACTCCGTTTTGTATTTTATGCAAAGCAATTTCGGCCACTGCCGAGGCACGAGGCATCATCGTAATATGATTCGTAAAAAAAGCATGCGTTGGGATACGTTCCACGATCTGCTCCTGAAACTTTTTTACGGCATCCCCGCAGAACAACACGTCGGAATCGGCGGAAATGCGATCAATCAAATTCATAAGCGGTATTGCGGCGTCCTCTGTTTTACGGCAAAGCATTCCGTCAATATTTTCGAATAAAGCTCCGTACACACTGTTTTGCTGCGCATCCAGAATCGGGCAGATGAATCCGTTAAATCTCCCCTGGGAATATGCACAGGCCTCCAATGTAGACACCCCGATGATCGGTTTGCCGCAGGCGTGCGCGAAAGCTTTTGCTGTTGCGGCTTCAATTCGAAGTCCCGTAAAGGAGCCCGGTCCCTCGCTGAGTGCAAAAGCATCGATCTGCTGCATCGTCATCCTGAGATCTTTCAGTAATGCATCGACAAGCGGAAGCAGTTTTTCGGAATGTTTCAATTTATAATCCGTATAGATCTCACCATGCAGTTTCTCTTCATCTAGAATAGCAGCGCTGGCCGCAATGGTCGATGCATCAATTGCTAAGATAAGCATTCAATTCCTCCGTCAAACGAGAGTAAAGCTCAGGATTCTCTGTTTCAATTGTGAGAACTCTTTCGTTATCATTCTGCGTCCGCTCCAGTCTGATTTTCAGTAACCGATCCGTGTAAATACCGGATTCGACCACATCCGCCCATTCAATGACAATGATATCAGTGTCCGAATCTTCGGCAAAATCGTAATATCCTGTATATTCCAGTTCTTCCGCGTCAGAAAGACGATACGCATCCATATGATATGCACGCATTGTTCCGTTTCTGTATTCGTTGATAATGGTATAGGTCGGGCTGCTGAACTGACCGTTATATCCTCTTGCTTCAAACAGTGCTTTGGAAAGTGCTGTTTTCCCTGCGGCAAGCGCACCGTAAAGTGCCAGCGTCATTCCCTGAGGTAAATTTTTCGCAAGAATAATTCCGATATCCTCGGTATCCTGCGGACTGTTCGATAATATTTTAATCATCTGCTTTTGATTTAACATGCTTTAACTATAACAAATTTGCACAAAATAGTAAACGGCTTCTCGAAATCTCGGACATTTCTGCCAAAATGAAGAGAACCCGCTTATACGATCACTGCAAACGGTTTTGATAAATCAATCAATTCAGTACGGGAGCCAGTTCCCGTGCCAAATGCGCTGAAATCACATTGCCGCTCAAAGAAAGAATAAATGTTTCATTGTCTGGTGGTTCCGTATCGTTTCTTTCATCGATTACCGTCAAAAGTCGCACCAGCTGCGAATAAAAAGGAATCTCGTAACGTTTCATGCGCCGCGGTCCCGTTCCATCCCAATTCTCCGATATGGTATCGATTAGAAAGATCAGCGGATCCGACTCCGTAAGAATAGCAAGAAGATGCTTTTTATCATATTCTCGCACGTGGTTGTCTATATTTTTGTTTTGATACATAGAAGAATAATCGATCCTGTTTAAATACTGATATCGAAGGATTTTTTTGATTTTTTTGATGTCCTGTTTGTCAATACCAAAGCATCCTTCCAATTTTTCAGCCATTTCAGATGTTCGTTTATATCGTTGCGGTGTATCCAAACCGGATTCTATCAAAATTTCATATAATATTTCCAGCAAGCGATTATTAAAGTGATTCTTTATGTACTTTTTCATAAAATACATATAATCGTCTGCAATCTCGATTGCCTCCTCCATAGAGTGATGCATGTCAATTTTAGAATAACCGATTGACAATCCGGCAAATAATTTATTCGGGGACAATTCTCTGCCTTGAATGTTCGCTTTTCCGAGTGCCTCCTGAATCTTTGCATTACTCCAATTGTTGCCGATCACAGAAAACTCGTCTCCGCCGGTGCGAAAAATCTGACAATCGTGATCGAACACACGACGCAGCAGGTCAGCAGTCATGTTGATCATATCATCCCCGGCAGAATGCCCCCAAATATCATTGATGATTTTCAGATTGTTAATATCAATGACTGCCACAAATGCGTGTTCCGGTGGATTGTTAATATGGTGCTCAACCGTGCGTAAATACATTCTTTGATTATACAGATTTGTCAGGCTGTCATAAATATTTTCTTTTTCAAGTTGTTTTAATCTGGTTACATTTTCCATAACGTCAATTACAACAACGATAATTCCGACAACCTCGCCGTTTTCATCTTTTGCAGGTTCCTTGATGATGTCATAATATTCGAGTGTACCGTCCGGCGCACTCATTTCAACCGTTCTGCGAAGCCCTTTCCCCGATTTTAATATCTTCAGATCTTCTTCATGGATGTCTCCCACGAATCTCAGATCTTCAAACACTTCGAAATCAGTTTTTCCAATCACATTACCGCTTCCGTTTTTTTGACGGATTTCAGCCGAGACTCTGCTTTGATACTGATACCGGCAGTTTGTATCTTTCACATAAATATCAAGCGGCAAGCTGTTAAATATCGATTCCAGCAATATGTTCTTTTCCATCCTACTTTTCCCCACACATGAAAATTAACCATATTTTTTGCCGTACTTAATAATGACAATCTCTCAAAAAGCTATTAGGTGCCCATGCACTCAAATCAGACACAAGGATACGGACAATCGTCGCAAGCAAACACTTCTTTTTTCGGTACACATTTCAACAAATCTCCGTCGTTTAAAAAGACCGGTTTCTCTGAGCCTTTACACAGCGCGATATCGTTAAAATCAATTTGATTGTACATATGTTTCAAATGTCCATTGACGAGCGCCCAACCCTGCTCTGTCATAATATGCACCGGAATTTTCACGCCAACTTGTCCGATTGCGTTCGGCTCGACTTTCTCGTTAACATATTTCGAAGCACACGACCAGACAAGATCAGCATTTTCGGTGATTGCATCGGCAGTCTCGCTGTCGATGCCCGTGGAGCAAAGTCCGAATTTATAAATCGTGATTTCATATTCCTTCTCAAGCTTCCCGATTTCGTTCAGCTGAATATTATCGGAAGAAGCAACCGTAACCGCAATGTTGCGATATCCGAGCGCGATAGCTTTTTTCACTCCGGCAATCTGATCAATCGTTGCGGTATGCGGAAATACAGGGATGATACCTGCCACTTCTGCTGTTTGCATGATTTCCAAGGAGGGACTGGTATAAAACAATCCGGTCATGCGTTTCACGGCACCTTGCGTTGCAGATGCATTTGTTGCAATAATCGTGCCGAGATTATTGGATACGATTACGGCTGCATCCAAAAGTTCATCTTCAAACGCGGAATAAATCGTTTCCGACGCTCCGAATGTCACATTTGCTTCGCAGGAATTAAGCGGGCGCCCTGTATCAAAATAGCCTCCCTTAATCACCACGTCATTGATTAAATCGCACATCGCCTGCCGCTGAAGTTCATCATCGCCTGTCTGAAGCGTCTCAAGCAACTGGTCGGCCGCGATGCCGCCGACTTCTCTGAGCAAACGCGCCATCAGCGGACAATGCCGCAGCGGGATCGTTGTCGCTCTGAGCGCTTTCAGTTCACCGTCTTTGTCATTGGCGAGCAAAATATAGCTCCCGAACATCCGCGTAATATGTACAGGATTATCCTGATAAAAACGCTGCACGGCTGAAAGTATAACAGCAGTAATGTCGTCTCCGTCGCCTTTGAATTCAAACGAAAAGACGTCGTCTTTGAGGATAGCATCACAATAGGAGAACTCTGTGTGCTGCGCACAATAAGCATCCAGAACAGTTCGCATAAACACATCAATCGGTTCTTTGTAAAAAGGATGGGACTGGAAAAAAACTTCATCTGCTTTTGTTTTGAAGAAGCGTTTGTAAGGGATCGATTTCACTCTGATGCGGAGAATAAATCCGTCATCCAATTCCGACAAAAAAAATTCCTCGTAAGCATGCTCAAATGTTTTATACATGTCGGTACCTTCCTTGTAAAAATATTATTGTTTTTATCTTATCAGATAATCTTACAAATTTCCAGTAAACATTTTAAGCAGAATAAAATATCCGCATCACATGAAAGGATTCAGATGTTCCAGTAATATTTTCAGTCCTATGAGTACCAGTACGATGCCCCCGATTAATTCTGCTTTGCTTTTATATTTGATACCGAAATGGTTACCGATAAAAACACCGACGATTGAAAGCAGAAATGTCGTTACCCCGATGACAATCACAGCGATCCAAATATTCACATTCAAAAATGCGAAGGTAATACCGACCGCAAGTGCATCGATGCTGGTCGCAATGGCAAGAACAAGAATTTCTTTGATATCGTAAGCGATCGCACATATTTCACAATTCTCTTCGGGCTGTTGCGGTTGAATTGCTTCTAAAATCATTTTTCCGCCGACAAAACAAAGCAAAACAAAAGCGATCCAATGATCGTAATTTGTAATATACTGCTCGAATTGTTTGCCCAACAACCAGCCGAGCAACGGCATCAATGCTTGAAATCCGCCAAAAAAAGCAGCGACGAGCAGGGTATATTTTTTATCGACCGTTTTCATTTTAAGACCTTTGCAAACAGACACAGCGAACGCATCCATCGATAAACCAACACCAATTAACAGTAGTTGAATGAAACCCATACTTCCTCCGTTAAGTAAAATCCGAGCGTCCGAATGATAAAAAAAATGAGCTTCTGTACTAAAAAACCAGTACATGAGTCTCATTATTTCATGCAAACCAGATCTTGCGATCGGTGTGTTGGCTTGCAACGCAATGGTCTGCGCCAATTACTCCCTCATGGAATAATTTTATTTTAGCAGATACTGACCGTGCTTTCAATTCGTGGCGAACAGATTTCAATGGTTTGCACGTTGTTCTCCGTGATATCGATACATCATAACGACCCCATCCCCTTCCAATATCGGAGGGTATTCTCGATAATGATACCCCAAACCGTGATAAAATTCGTGTGCACTGAATGACGCAGATATCTCGATCAGATTGCTGTCTCTGCACCACTCATCATTTTCGAGAAAGCTGATCAACTGTTTTCCGACACCTTTCCCTTCGTAATCGGGATCAACAAAAACCGCTCTAAAACAGCACTGTTTTTCATTTATGAGGTCTCTGCCGACACCTCCGGCGCCAATGACAGTTTCTCCATATTTTACGACGTAATAGTGGCTGTTTTCTATGGTATGGAGAAACCAATCCGGATTGAATTTCTCAAGCTGACGTTTGATCTCCGCAGCCGAATAATCTTTACTGTTTACTTCCCGCAAACATCTGTGAATGATATGCAGCACCGTTTCACAGAGGTTTGTCTCTGCGCGTTGAAATGCTAATCGCATCATAGTTTGTCACCTATAAGAATCTTTTAACAAAAACAATTATTGATCGCTGTTCATTTTTCGTTTGAATACAAACACCGCAATCAACATAATCACCGCAGCATATCCGATTACCCACCACAAATGCGGAAAAATATCTGCATAATCGCCTGCGACAGCAGCTTTTGCAGCATCGACTGCATGAGCAAAAGGAAGCAAATAAGCGATTGTTTTTAAGGCGCCGCCGACCAGATTCAGATCAAACCAGGTGCCGCTGAGCCATGCGCTCACATTCGTCAGAAGTGCGCCGCAAATCCCGCCAACCTGCTTATCATTGAATATCGTTCCGCATAACAGCCCGATACCGATAAACAGCACTGCCGCAGGAAGAAGGACAACCAAAGCAAGCAGAAGATTCGCGTTAATTTTCAACCCCAGTGCAAACGCAACAATAAAACAGATTGCACTCTGTGTAATTGCCAGCGGAATCAGCGGCAAAGTGTATCCCAATATATAATCAGATGCACGCATCGGGGAACTCAACAGTCTCATCATAAATGATTCCGTTCGGTCTTTTGCAATCAGCGTACCCGAAAACAGAGAAACAAAGGAGAGTCCGAATACTGCGATACCCGGTGTCAGTTTATCAATTTCAAACAAACTGACAGGGATATTCGCCTGGATAGCAGAAAGCAGCAGAATGAGTACCACAGGAAAACCAATGCCAAAGGAAAGATTCAGCGGATCACGCAGTATTTCTTTTATGTTTCTGGAAGCAAATATTCTCATTTTCATACCATGGTTTCCCTTCCGGATGCCATTGAAATAAACGCGTCTTCCAAATTTTTCGTCTTCGTTTGTGCAATCAGTTCTTCGCTTGTCCCGATTGCTTTCAGCACTCCGCCAGCCATAATCCCGATACGATCGGAAAGTGCTTCTGCTTCCTCCATATAGTGTGTGGTAAGCATGATCGTGATCTTACCTTTCAGTTGCTCGATAATCTTCCACAGATCGCGTCTTGCCAATACATCAAGCCCGAGCGTCGGTTCATCCAAAAAAAGTATCTGCGGATCAGAGATCAGTGCCAATGCGATACTGAGTCTGCGCTGCATTCCCCCGGACAAGGTCTTCGCCCTTGACTGCGACACTTCATTTAAATGAAATTTTTCAACCATATTCTGCGCTTTTTCTATGGATTGCTTCTTTGTGCATCCGTAGATACCCGCAATCATTTCCAAATTCTCACGAACACTCAGATTGCGCGCAACAGCCGTTTCCTGCGGTGAAACGTTAATGATCTGTTTGACATCATTCGGATTTGCGACAATACTGTTTCCTTTTAATCGCGCATCTCCCGAAGTCGGTGCAATCAGACAGGAAAGCATTTTGATCGTCGTCGTCTTCCCCGCCCCATTTACCCCGAGCAATGCAAAAAGTTCGCCTTCGTTGACTGTCAGATTGATACCGTTGACTGCAGTTTTTGATTTGTATCGTTTTGTCAGATCAATCGTCTGTATCGCTGTCATTCTGCATCCTCCGGATTTTCCTGCGCACTGAATATCGCCTGCGCAAAATCAAGAAAGCCTTTATTTTGGACAATTGCAATCCCTTGCTCTTTGTCCGCCAATAATAAAAGCGTATCACCCGGCTGTATGCCGAAGATATCCCGAGCACCCTTCGGTATGACGATCTGCCCTTTTTCACCAACTTTTACGGTACTGATAAATTTGCCTTCCGGCACTTTCATATCCATAGGATCCTCACAAAATATCTGTATTATTTGTATAACTATTATTACTTGTAGTACATATTACAACATATTACACACCCTGTCAACAAAAAAACCGCTGAATTGCGGTTTTGATTCTTGATTTCAGCGAAGTATTTTTCTCATACAGATACTGTTGGCATCACCGGCGTAAGGTCCGTAATTATCAATGATTTCATATCCGCATGAGCGGTAGAGCTGTATCGCGGGGATTTGTTTGACGCCTGTTTCCAAATACATAACAGCATATCCATTTCTGCGCGCATCTTCTTCCAACGCACTCACAACAAGCTTTGATATCCCGTTGCCTCTGTACGAGTCACAGACATACACACGTTTCAGTTCAATCGAGCCGGAATCAAGTTCTTTATAAGCACCGCATGCCGCAGGAGCTTCTCCGTCATAAACCAATACCACCTGTTTCACCCCGCTTGCCTTGTTGAGAGAATGATAGTGTTTCTGCAGCTCTCCGTACATCCGATCAAGTTCTGCATCCAACCGTTCAGTCAGTATGACAAAATCAGCATTGGTGTTGTCCGTAAATATAGTTTTCATAATACCCTTAAATTTATTATTATATGCGTTTTGCCATCGGGTGATCCTTGCAGAATTCAACCAAATCCCACAGATTGCCGTAAAGATCTTTAAATACAGCCACGGTGCCGTAATCCTGTTCTTTGGGCTCTCGGACGAATTCGATCCCTTTTTTCAACATTTCATTGTAATCGCGCCAAAAATCATCCGTGCCCAAAAACAGGAAAACGCTGCCCCCCGCTTGGTTTCCGATAAAAGCGGTCTGTTCCGGTTTTGACGCTCGGGCAAGCAGGATGGTTGTGCCATTACTTCCCGGGGGTGACACCACGACCCAACGTTTGTTCTGCTCCGGCTGTTCGGTGTCCTCAACCAATGTGAAATTAAGCTTATTTGTGTAAAACGCGATTGCTTCGTCATAATCTCTGACGAGCAGGGCGATATGAATAATTGCCTGCATATGAGCCTCACTCAGTAATTTATCGGCAAAACGAAATTGCTGGAAATATCAGATTTTCCCGATCTCAAAGTCAATCAGATGATAGATCCAGTCTTTCAATTCGGTAAAATGAAATCCTGTCGATTCCGCTTTCTCTGTGTTCAAACTGTATGTACCAGTCCCATTGTAAGGAGCCTCTTCTCCGTCGGCAGTGAATAATGCTTTTTTACCCGTCTTCTTCTCGATATAATCCGTGATTTCGCGTACGGAAACAGTACCTGCACTGCACGCATTAACCGAACCCTGCAGCTCTTGATCTGCAAGATACGCCAAGAATTTTCCTGCTTCGTCAGATCGGATCAGACTCATTTGTGCATCGATATCGTCCACGTACATAGGAATACCGCTAAGCTGACTGGTGATATACGCACTCAGACGCTTCGTATAGTCATCCTCACCAAGAACAAACGGAAACCGTACCGCAACAGCATTCTGTGTTTGATATGCCTGAAACAGCGCACACTCCGCCAGTCGTTTGTTTTCACCATACGGAAAATCTTTCCTTCCGCTCCAGATCAGCTCTTTTTGATGCGGCAGAAAATCTTCTTCTGTTGTATTCGGATGAAGATCGTAAACCGCAGCGGAGGAAACCATGATATACCGTCCGCATTGAACGGCTTCCAAAGCGTATTTTACATCCAGAGAACAATAGGCAAGATCATCAAACACAACATCATATCTTTTACCCGCAAATGAGTTTTTCATTTTATCGCAATCAGCGCGATCGGTAAGGATACGCCCCACATCGGCACCGAATGGATCGGGTGTTTTTCCTCTCGTCGCGATGGTAACGTGATGTCCGTTTTCTATCAGCGTTCGTACCAAGTGTTTTCCAAAAAATTTCGTTCCCCCGAGCACCAGACAGTTCATAGATACCTCCGCAAGTCTTATGGATTTATCTTATCATAAAATCGATTTGCACTTGATTGTTTTTTGATTTTTAAGAAAAAATGAATGTTATAGAATCAGATACGACAGCAGAATAATAACCGCATCATGCAGTCCGTGTGCCAGTGATAAAGAAAGCAACGAGCAGTTTTTCCATTTCCACCTGCATAGTCCGTAAATCAGTCCCAATCCCGCTGTTGCAGCTACATTAGTAAGATTGTACGTATTCGGAAAATGAATCATCCCAAACAAGACTGCAGAAAAAACCGCGGGCATCCAGGGAATCCTTGTGAACGCACTGATTCTGGCATAAAAATAACCGCGGAACACCAATTCTTCACCGAATCCGACGCATATGAGGTCATACAGGAAATAAAAAACAAGAACCCCCGAAGAAGAGGGTTTAAACGATAAAACATTCGTTTTATCCACGCCGAACAAAAGCGGTATCAAAACAAGGAGAATTGCGACGGAAAAAACCAACACTGCATTCAACAGTTGCTTCCCGATACGTACATTTGTAAATCCCAATTGGGAAAGATGTATTTTCCCGAAGCGCATCGCAAGAATCGGAACCGAAGCAAATAAAATATATACCGCAACAGACAGCATCATTTTTGATGTTGTCGTAGTGCCTGACGATACAATGTACGATGCCATGCTTATGATGATCATAAGCAGTACATATACAATCGCCATTTCAAAACCGATACGGTTTTTACTGTTTGCGGATTTTGGATTTCCGTCAGTCAAGGTTGTTTTCACATGATTTTTTTATTGTATATACCATATTTCTGTCAAAGATCATGCATACCGATGCCGCAGATTTTGTGTTTCCATTGATTTTGATTGGGTTCATTTTACACCTCGTTCAAGATATTTTATCACAAACGGGTGAAAATACGCATCTGTATTTTATTTCTGCATTGGTTCCTGCGGATCATTTTCTTGCTCGAAACTGACAAATTCGGTTAAATCATGATCTTTCATTTCAACGGAAATTTCTTTCATTCTTTGTTCCACCTTCAGGAAAACAGAAACCAGATCTGGATTAAACTGTGTTCCGGAAGCCGCTGTTATGCTTTCGATTGCCACTTCATGCGAATAGACAGGTTTATAGACACGTTTTGAGGTAATCGCATCATATGTATCGGCGAGTGCCATAATCTGCGCTTCAATTGGAATTGCATCTCCGGCAAGCCTTTCGGGATACCCTGTTCCGTCCCATCGTTCATGATGGGAATAGACAAGGTTCAGTGACGTACGGATGAACTCTTCATCATGGATATCTTTGACGAATGTTTGCAATGCAATCTTTCCAAAGAAAGCATGTTTCTTCATATCCTCGAATTCCGAGGGTGTCAATTTGCCTTTTTTCTGCAGAATATTATCGTGGATTCCCACTTTACCGATATCGTGAAGCGGTGCGCATTCCACCATATACTCTATCTTGCTTTCCGAAATGGTTTTTTCAGGGAACAACTCATTATATGTATGTGCAAGCAACTCGACATATTTCGACACGCGAAGTAAATGCAGTCCCGTTTCCTGATCGCGAAGAAGTGCCAGATACGACAGACTGGAAGTTGCAACGTTACGAATTTTTTTCACTTCTATTTCGCGCTTATGCAAATCTTCCACAAGCTGATTATAGTGACTCTCGAATTGACGGAATTCACCATTTGTGTGCAAATGAATCTTCTGAGGCGTAATGGTTGCGTAAGAAAGTTTCAAAGCGTAAATCAGCTCATTCGCAGGTCGTCGGATATAAAACTCGATAAATATGATACCGCAGATCTCCATAAACAACAGAATTGTCATACTGACGAGCAGCTGAGAAAGAAGTGTCTGCTTCAGTTGCGCTTCAACAGCGGAAACAGGAGCATAGGCAACAAAATGACCGCCTCACGACTCCTGATCATATGTCATTTTATAATAAACATCATTTTTCTCAATGTTCACATTTTCGTAAGTGCCTACCTGCTGATAGCTTTCATCCTCCGTGTAGTTTGTATTGATATCTTCGGCAATCGGAGAAATCAATATTACCCCGCTTGCATCGACGAACTCCATAAATCCATCATATGTCAGTTGTTGTTTTTTCATTTGTTCCGATAACTCACTGAGCGTCACATCAATCCCAAGCACACCATAAGTAAGCCCATTTTCATCCTCCAATGCTACGACAAAAGCAATATTGACATCGCTGTTTGTGACAGACGAATATGCAGGCGTAATTTGAACCGTGCCCGGATTCGCGATTGCAGATTGATACTATGGGCGTTCCCTCGGATCATACTGTGTCGCAGATGTTCTTGGAATTGCACGAACGAAAGAACCGTTTTCCCGCCCCATATATACGGAATTCATTTGAGGATGATTGACTAACACATTATAAAAGAGTGTAATAATTGCCTGTTCCTGATCGGAATAGTGATATTCAAAGCTATCGGGATTTGCATTCAGAAAAGATGTAAATTGAGAATCATCGCGCGTTCTGACGCGCTCATCTGCGGCCAGGGTCAGCAAATCCGCAGAAATTTCATCATAAAAAGTTTGAAAATAATGATTGACCACTGAAAAATGCTGTGCGTAATGTTCGGCAATATCTTCGTTTATACTCTTTTTTACAGATGCATATGTTGCGCCCATCATGGCAAGAACCGCTGCCAAATATGTGAGAATAAATATGACTTGTACTTTTTTAAACATCACACACTCCAAATTAATTTCTCATTCTGAAAAGAAATGATTTGACAACAAGAGTATAGCATAACCCGTGATTATTGTATATCATTTCTTATATATCATTTTAAAACATAAAAAAACCCGCAACGTTTGTTGCGGGCAATCATACAAAATAATATTATCTTTTCGAGAACTGCGGTGCTCTTCTTGCTTTTTTGAGACCGTATTTCTTTCGTTCGACCATTCTGGAGTCTCTGGTGAGGTATCCTGCTTTTTTGATTTCCGGTTTGAGTGTTTCATCCGTCAAAACCAAAGCTCTTGCGATACCGTGTCTGACTGCTCCTGCCTGACCTGTAAAACCACCGCCGTATACATTCACGCGAATATCGAACTGTTCTGTCGTATTCGTCAGAGTCAAAGGCTGTTTGGCAATGATAATAAGCGTTTTCATGCAAAAATAGTTTTCAATATCTCTGCCGTTAATCGTAAATTTACCGGTTCCTTTTGTTAAAATGACTCTTGCGACCGAAGTTTTTCTTCTGCCTGTAGCCATTGTTTGACCTGCTGCTGCCATACTTCCTCCTTATCCTCTCAATGTATATACTTCAGGGTTTTGAGCAACATGTTTGTGTTCGCTTCCTGCGTATACTTTTAATTTTTTCAACTGAGCCGCACCGAGTTTGTTTTTCGGAATCATTCCTTTAACAGCTTTCTCGATCACAAATTCAGGTTTATCTTTGATAAGGTCTTTATATTGCGTTTCTTTGAGTCCACCCGGATATCCGGAATAGGAATAATATTTTTTCTGAATTAATTTATTGCCAGTGAGTTTGATTTTTTCGGCATTGATCACGATCACAAAATCACCCGTATCGATATTTGGTGTGTAGTACGGTTTGTTTTTTCCTCTTAAGATGTTTGCAACCTCAGTCGCAAGTCTTCCGAGTGTCTGACCTTCCGCGTCTATGACATACCATTTTTTTTCGATCTGATTGGGTTTTGCAATCATCGTTGTTTTCGTTAACATCTTAAACCTCCATGACTTACAAGCAGTCGCTGAATCGGGGGCTAGTCGAATTCAGAGAGCCAAAACATATTGTATAAAAAAGTTGGCAGATTGTCAACTCTTTTTTCGTTTTCAGAGAAAATCGGTTCCATATAATACTTCTTTTAAGTATAATCCGCTTGCAGGAGCAGTAATCGCGCCCTTTGTACGGTCAAGTGCATGCAGTATCTGTTCCACATCGGAAACACTGAGTTTCCCCCTGCCGACATGCACAAGCGTGCCTGCAATAATGCGCACCATATTATAGAGGAATCCGCTGCCTTTGACCGTGATACGGATCAAATCGCCTTCCCTGTAAATATCCAGAGAATAGATCGTTCGAACCGTATCTTTCACAAAGCTGCCGCTTGCCATAAACGATTTGAAGTCATGCTCGCCTTCCAGCAGTTTTGCCGCCTCGCGCATTTTTTCGATATCCAGATGATATTTAATATGCCAAACACGGTCTGTGAGAAAAGGAGACGGTATCTCGGCGTTCCGAATCAAATATTCATAGATCTTTCCCTTTGCGCTGAATCTCGCATTAAAATCAATGTCTGCCTCCCATGCGTCCGTCACAACAATCTGCTTTGGCAGATATGCATTGATAGCACCGATCAATCTTCTGGGGGGGATAGTTGTTTCGGTAAAAAAATTAGCAACTTGCGCATACGCATGAACACCGGCATCCGTTCTTCCCGAACCGTAAAGCTTTATGGTTTCACCCGTTACACTTTTGACAGCACCGATAATTTCGGCAGAAACCGAGCGTCCGTCAGGCTGAACCTGCCATCCGCAAAAGTCTGTGCCGTCGTAGGCAGTCTTAATTACAATATTCTTCATGTTTCACCACAGCAAGGATAAATATCTGGTCGCAAATAAAAGTCCCATACAAACGAATACAATGATGTATGCGCTGCCGTCAATACGCTGATATTTGAGTTCTTTCAATCTGGTTCGGTGGTCTCCGCCCTGATAGCATCTTGCTTCCATTGCCATTGCCAACTCATTTGCACGCTGGAAGGCGCTGACGAAAAGAGGCACAAGAATCGGAATCAGACTTTTGGCGCGGCTGATGAAATTTCCACTTTCAAAATCAGCCCCTCTTGACTTTTGGGCTTTCATAATACGATCTGTCTCATCCGCAAGCGTCGGAATAAAACGAAGTGCAATACTCATCATCATGCTCAGTTCATGAGCCACGCGTCTGACAAACGGTATCTTCTTCATCAAAACTTCCATACCGTCCGACAATGCGATGGTCGAGGTGCACAATGTCATAAGTGAAGTGCCGGAAACCAGCAAAATCAAGCGAAATCCCATATTGACTGCGTTCTTCAAACCGGCATCCGTCAGTTTAAAAATCCACCATTGCCAAATAATATTGCCGGGTGTCCAGAACATATTCACAACAACTGTCAGAACAATAATGAAAATCAGAGGTTTCAAACCTTTGATCACGTAACCCGGCGGTATTTTTGAGATTGCGGTGACAATACCGATCAACAGCGCAGCAAACAGATATCCCCAGATATTATTAACAATAAACAGGAAAATAATAAACAGCAGTGTTGCATTGATTTTTGTTCTCGGATCCAGTCGGTGGATAATGGAATCCGTCGGATAATATTGCCCGATGGTAATATCTTTTATCATAAAGATTGACCTTTGCGGAATTTTCGCAGAATTTCTTCAACCGCACCTTGTGTTGTATAAGACGATGCATCGATATCCACACCTTTTTCTTTCAAAAGCTCCAACACTTTTTTCCCCTGCGGAACGGAAAGACTCATGCTTTCCATAAATTTGTAGTCGGAAAAAACATTTTTCGGCGTATCGTACATAACCAGTTTGCCTTCACTGAATACCATTACCTTATCCGCATATTCGGCAACATCATCCATATTATGGGACACAAGAAGAATACAGATACCGACTTCGCTGTTCAGACGCTTGATACTGCCGAGAATTTCTTCTCTTCCCATCGGATCCAGTCCGCTTGCGGGTTCATCCAGAATCAGTATTTTCGGTTTCATTGCAAGAACCCCGGCTATCGCTACCCGGCGTTTTTGCCCACCGGAGAGGTCAAACGGTGATTGCTCCTTAATGGTATCAAAATCAAGACCGACCAGTTCAATACTTTCTTTTACCGTTTGCTCTATTTCTTCTTCCGAAAATCCAAGATTGCGCGGTCCGAAAGAAACATCTTTGTAGACGGTCTCTTCAAAAAGCTGATATTCGGGATATTGAAACACGATACCGACGCGCTTGCATATTTCTTTCATGGAAATCTTTTTGTCCGTAACATCGATTCCATTCACAACAACCGTACCGCTTGTGGGTAACAACAGTCGATTGAGGTGTTGAATCAACGTCGATTTTCCGCTTCCCGTATGCCCGATTATGCCGATGAAATCATGCGCCCCGATCTCAAAATTGATATCCTTGAGCGCTTCAAATTCGAATACGGTACCCTGGGCGTAAACATGGGATAAATCTTTTACTGTAATTGACATAATTCATCCACCAATTCTTCCGCAGTCAGTATGCCGTCTTTCAGAAGCAGCCCGCCTTTTCGAAGTCCGTCTGCAAGCTCAACGATTTCGGGTACGTTGAGACGCAGCTGTTTTAATTTTTCCGTGTCCTCAAATACTTCCCTCGGAGTACCCTGCATCACAGCATTTCCTTTTTCCATGATCACGATACGATTTGCGTGAACAATTTCTTCCATATAATGCGTAATAAATATAATGGTGACTCCGTCCTGCTTGTTCAGCCTCAGCATGGTTTCCAACACTTCGTTTCGTCCGATCGGATCAAGCATTGCCGTAGATTCGTCAAAAATGATACAGTTTGGACGCATAGCAAGAACACCTGCAATTGCAATGCGCTGCTTTTGTCCTCCCGAGAGCTGATGCGGTTTTTTATCTTTAAATTCATACATACCGACTGTCCTCAGACTTTCATCGACAAACCGTCTGATTTCGGAAGGTTCAATTCCCAGGTTTTCCGCACCGAAAGCAACATCTTCTTCCACAATCGTCGCAACCATCTGATTGTCTGGATTTTGAAACACCATACCGACATTCCGACGGATTTCAATAATGGAAGATTCGTCTTTGGTATTCATATTAAGCACAACGACGTCTCCCTCGTTTGGAAGCAAAAGACCGTTAAGCAATTTTGCAAGCGTAGATTTTCCGGAACCGTTGTGTCCGATAATGCCGACAAATTCGCCTTTTTTTATCGTGAGCGACAATCCGTCCAAAGCCTTTTTGTTCGGCTCGCTTTCTTCATCATACAGATAACTGACGTTCGTTAGTTCGATGATGTTATCCAAATCCGATTACCTCTGTTCGGTGAAATGACCAAAAGGAACAGTTTGCTTCAACTGCCCCTTCCTGTCTTTTGTACTATCTTATTGTGATCGCATTCGGCATGCGGTCTATACTGATCAGTTGATGCATACGCAATTATTCGACGAGTTCCAAAATCGCAACTTCAGCGCCGTCGCCTCTTCTTGCGCCGAGCTTCAAAATTCTGGTGTAGCCGCCGTTTCTGTTTTCGTATTTCGGTGCGATTTCCGCAAACAAGTTGTGCACAACTTCCGGCTCATAAATATAAGCCAAAGCTTGTCTTCTGGAATGCAGGTCGCCCTTTTTACCCAACGTAATCATTTTTTCTACGATTTTACCCGCTTCTTTCGCTCTGAAGAGCGTTGTATTGACTTTGCCGTGTTTCAGGACTTCCGTAACAATACCTCGGAGAAGCGCTTTTCTCTGATCCGTGGGCCTGCCTAATTTTCTGTATCCGGCCATTAAAATAACCCTCCTAGATGATTACCGCACAAAACGGTGATAGTGTCTGTATCTGTGATGATACCGCATGACAGACATGCTGCCGATACGGATTATTCTTCGCTCTGTCTTAATGACAGTCCGATTTCGCCCAAACGCTTTTTGATTTCGTTCA
>CAYUFL010000015.1:0-37016 GCA_964444065.1 uncultured Lachnospiraceae bacterium | reverse complement strand
CGCTGATCGCGTAGGGCATGAGAGTATCGACATTACTTATCGCTATGCCCACCTGTTCCCATCCAAACAGACGGAAATGGCAACCCAACTGAACATACAACGCGAAGGAGGATTTTGATATGTCACTAAAGGTATATGACGGCAAAGGCCGTTGGAGGAACAAAACTGTAGCGTTCCGTATTTCACCTGAGGAGGATGAACAGCTTGAAACCGCTGTGCGGCTCTCCGGCCTGACCAAGCAGGACTATATCATCCGAAGGCTACAAGATCGCGATGTGGTTGTGCAAGGCAATCCTCGTGTGTATAAAGCACTACGCAATGAACTCGCTTCTGTGTTTGCGGAGTTGCAGCGAGTTGCATCAGGTCAGCTGGTTGACGATGAGTTACTGGCTACAATTGAGCTCATTGCCATGACAATGGCGGGCATGAAGGGAGAGTGTGAATGAGCTCGATAAATGAAAAAGTGACCGCTCCTTGTATGTCTGCTGCAACAGACAATAGGCAATCACTTTCTCCAAGTATTGAGACCAGCATATCTGAAAGAGAGCTGAAAATCAACAATGAATCTGATCTGGATGATTGGAACGATTTTCAGATGATCAGTTCACCGGACTATCTTTACACCATATCGCTGACAGAGTTGTACGATACAGCGTATCGACCCAAGATGAAGATTGTCGATAATCTCATATGCTCTGGTGCATATCTGTTTGCGGGAGCCCCAAAGGTGGGCAAATCCTTTTTCATGGCTCAACTCGGATACCATGTGAGCAGCGGTGCTCCCCTGTGGGAGCATACTGTTCATAAAGGTACGGTGCTGTATCTTGCTTTAGAGGATGATTACGCAAGGCTACAAAAGCGTTTATCCCGTATGTTTGGTATGGACGGTATTGATAACTTTCACTTTGCTACCCATGCCAAAAACCTGCGGGAAGGTCTGGACGGACAACTAAAAAAGTTTATAAGCGAGCATCCAAATACCAAACTGATTATTATAGATACCCTTCAAAGAATCCGAGAGGTCGGCGGCGAGAAATACAGCTATGCCAGCGATTATGAAATCGTAACCCGGCTCAAGCAAACGGCAGACCAGTATAACATATGTATCCTGTTAGTCCATCATACACGTAAGCAAAGTGCGGAGGATTGTTTTGACACAATATCCGGCACCAACGGACTGCTTGGAGCTGCGGATGGCGCTTTCATCATGCTGAAAGAAAAGAGGACAGACAACAAAGCGGTACTGGATGTTGTGGGGCGCGATCAACAGAATCAGCGACTATACCTTTTGTTTGACAGTGAGCGTTGCGTCTGGCAGCTTGCAAAATCTGAAATACAATTGTGGAAGGAACCGCCTGACCCGCTGTTGGAATCTGTTGCGAAGTTGCTCACGTCTGAATCTCCTGAATGGATCGGGAGCGCATCTGATTTGATTGAAAGACTGGATGAGATGGATATTCAGCCAAACGTATTGACACGAAAACTGAATGTTAGTGCGGACAGGCTATGGAATGAGTATGGCATCCGTATTGAGACCAAGCGTACACATGCTGGAAGGATGATTAAGCTCATGCTTGAAAGATTGGAGCCGTGACCATCGTGTCGGTCGTGTCGATATTTTTGATAGGGTTGCAGTATGAAAAATACCGTCACTATCGTCACGACCGTCACAGGGGGAAGGAGGGATCACTATGTAAAAACAACTAGGTGGGTTTGGAACATTAGGGACAACAAATACAGAAGACAGAAAGGATTTACGAGATGACAAAAATTAAAATCGGAGTTGATAATGGAAACTACAACACCAAATCTTCAGAGCGGATGCTGTACGCTTCGGGATTTGCCATGAGCGACAGAGAGTTTATCACCAGCGAAATGCAACTGTTCTATGATGGCACATACTATGCCATCGGCGGCAAACGAATGAACTTTCAACAGGAAAAGACCAAGGAGGATGACGCCTTTATTCTCACGCTTCCGGCTATCGCAAACGCAATGAAAGCGGCGGGTACAACGTTTGCTGATATATTGCTCGGTGTGGGCTTGCCTATAGACATTTATGGCGCACAGAAGGATGCGTTTCTTCGATACTTTCTACGGGATGATTTGTTCTTCCGGTTTGAGGAAGCGGATTACCATTGCAGAATTGAGGACTGCAAAGTGTTTGCTCAAGGCCACGCTGCGCTCTGCAAGTACTATCAGCAGCTGAAAGAATACAATAACATTACGTTGGTGGACATTGGCGGGTATACCGTGGATGTTCTGACGCTGCATGAATTCAAAGTGGACAGAGGGAGCTGCGCGAGTCTGCGCATGGGAACGATCACATTATTTAATGATATTCGCGGTGAGCTGCAGCAGGAAAACATTATCCTGTCGGACGCGCTGATTGCCGACGCCATGCAGGGGCGTATCCAACACGCTGAAAAAGAAAAAATCCGTGTCATTGTAGAGCGTCAAATGCAGCGTTATCTCAAAGAATTGCTTAACGCTCTACGCGAACGCGGACTGGATTTGAAATTGCCAGTCGTTTTTGCGGGTGGCGGCGCAGAGTTGCTGGGGCATAGGCTTCATTCGCGGGAGGTCAACACTATCGTTATCCTTGACCGTTTCGCTAATGCCGAAGGCTATAAGCTTCTGCTGGGGTGAGGATATGCGAGAGAGACGGTATCTTACGTTCGACATGGAAAATCTGCGTCATCGCGAGGCCTTCGCCCTTTTCTCGGCACAGTCCGCAAAGCGGCGCAGTGAATATGTGGTGGACTGCATCATCAAGGCACAAGATGAGAGCCGTATGGTGGAAACAATACAGCAAATAATCATAGAAGGTTTGAAGGGTATTTCGTTTTCTACTCCCACAGCGGAAAAAAGAACAGCCGTGTTGCAGACAACGGAGAAAATAACCGAACTGCCAGATGCGCTGTTGTCGTCTTTGGAGGAGATATGAACCATGATGGTTCACATTTGTTTAACGAGCAACAAATATTTGCACCTTTATGGTGCATTATTTGTTTTCAGCGTGTTGAATACGTGCGGAAATATTCCGGAATACCCAGGTATTTTAAGCCTCGCAGAGCCCCGCGGGAGCGCCCACATGGCATCTTTCAGCTCGTCTGAAAGTGTCATAGTGGGTAATACACTTCCTGCGGAAGTGTTCGTCTCCCAAGCGTCGATGATGAAAGGAGACTACTGCTATGACAAAGGTTGATCGCTCGGTTGTCAGAAACAAATCGTATTCACGTAACAACTTCTCTATTCGTGAGCGTCATAATGAACGCAAAAACGAAGTCTATTCAAATCCCGACATTGTACAGGATAGAAGCTATCTCAATATTCGTTATAAAGGCATTAACGGCACTTATACTCAAGTTTTTGATCAATTGCTTGAGGAAGGGATAATCAGTACACGCGGTTTAAAGCCGGACGCTGATGTTTTTGCAGAGATGGTGTTTGACGTCAACACATCGTATTTTGAGCAACACGGCGGCTTAGAATATGCAAAGGATTTCTTTGCTGAGGCGTACAAGATGGCCGTTCAGGAAGTGGGTGGGGAGCAATTTATCCTGTCGGCTGTCATGCACGCTGACGAACGTAACAAAAGCCTGTCAGAGGAACTGAATCGGGATGTATATCACTATCATCTGCATGTTGTATATATTCCTGTGGTGGAGAAGGAAATACGGTGGTCTAAAAGATGCAAGGACAAAGCCTTGGTTGGCACAGTCAAGGAGGTGATTCACCAGGTCAGCCATTCCAAGAAGTGGGCTTCCGTAAAGGCATTGGATGAAAACGGCGAACCCATACGGACTGAGGACGGAAAAGCTGTGTTGATTCCATCATATTCGCTCTTGCAAGACAGATTCTTTGAGCACATGAAAAATGTCGGGTTCAAGGATTTTGAGCGCGGTGTTCGCGGAAGCACGATGCAGCATCTGTCTGTTCTCGATTACAAGATACAGCAGGATGCCGAAAAGCTCACACTAATTGAGAAGCAAGTGGAAATACAACATAAGGAGCTTGTTTCGATTTCTGAAAAATTGGTTGTGGAGCATAAGGCAAGCAAGACGTTTCGTGAGCTTGATGAACTGGGCCGGAAAAAGATGTTTGGAAAAGTGGAGTTAACTGAGCAGGACTATAAAGAAGTGATATCACTCGCAAAGGAGGGTGTTCTTTCAAGGAGTAAGATAACTGATTTGACACGACAGCTGCGCGAAATTTCATCACGGTTATTTAGTTCGCAGAACAACTGGGAGCAGTTGTACGAACAGACAAGTGATTTTCTGCAGGCTATGAAGCTAGCACCGCAGCGCGTTAAAGAAGTCATTTCAGAAGTATTCTTGAAGGATCGTGAAGAGCGCGAAGCAAGACGCAACATGCGTCGCAATAGCAGAAATCGCGATGAGCGCGAACGATGATTGAATATGATAGTATATGATCTAATCCATCTAATGGGAAACGTAATCCTCAAAGATAGTACGAGTTTGTGTTGCTCTTCTGGAGCTTATTGGCACCATTTGATTGTTTGCCAGCACAAAACACATAGACGACATATCAAGCCTCGTGATGTAATCCATATTGACCATATAGCTTTTATGACAGTGTACAAACCGCGCATCCAACAACGGCTTCACCGTTTCAAGCTGGCGGGAGAACTCCTGTCGGCCTTCAAACGTATAAACATGCAAAATACGTAGATTGCTTTCCAAATATAGTATGTCGGCTATGTCTATTCTTGTGAGCAGCCCTCTGGATGATAACGTCAAATATTGTCTGTTTTTGCTTTCCCGCGCGTTGGCAATGGCCATGCGCATCGCTGTATGAAAATGTCGAGGCGTGATGGGAACGGGTATAAACGCAACATGTCGCACGGCGTAAGCGTCAAAAACCAGTTCCTTATATTGTGAAGCAAATATGATCTGAATATTGGGAAGGCTTTTTTGAACTGTGTGCATAAGCCGAATGCCGTTGTAGTTATCCATGATGATATTGCACATCAAAATGTCAAGCTCGAAGCCATGGTAGTCTACGTATTGAATAAATTCATATGGACTTAAAAAACCTTTGACATGGATGGATTCAGACTTCTCATATTTTTTAAGGAGGGCGGATAGTTCAGAGAAAATCTCGGGATCAGTTTCGCAAAAAGCAAGTTTAAGCATAAGATGTCCTTACATTTAATCCTAATATTTATTTTAATCATATCTGAGTAAAATTGAAAAGTCAACCAAAAAATGGTAATTTTGAGAATTGAGAAAGCAGTTATGTCAATATACGTTGCGTTTCTGACAAGGCGGTTGACACACATATGTTTAAAAAATATAATAAACCAAGAAAAAAATGTGTGAAAGGAAAGCAAATATGACGATTATTCGTTGCTCTCACGGTCATCATTTCGACAATAAAAAGTTTAAAGAATGCCCGTATTGCTTATCCATTGATAGAGATGGTATATCCAATGAAGATGAAGGTGCGATGGGCGCTTCAATCGGTCTTTTCGAAAGTACAATAGATCGCAACCCTGTCGTGGGATGGCTGGTCTGCATCGAAGGGCCGGAAAAAGGGCGCGATTATCGGATCACGACTGGTAAGAACAACGTAGGACGATCTTGGAAAATGGATATCAGCATTGCCAAGGATCCACAGGTGCTGCGTGCCGATCATGCTTGCGTGATATACGATGCGCAAGAAAACAGTTTTCGGTTGGTTCCCAATGGTGAGGCAGAGTCGCTGCTTAACGGTGAACGCGTCGCAGAAAATGTGTGGCTTAAGGAAAACGACCGGATCCGATTTGGTGAGTCCGAGTTTGTGTTCGTTCCATACTGTAAGGCGGACAGAAACTGGTAGTAGCACAAGGAGGAAGGAGAGGCTTTTGGCTGGTTGGTATTCGTTAAAACGAAAAAAAACATCGCATGTGCCCGCGTTATCCGTTGTGGCCTGCGGTTCAAGCATCATCGGCTCACGGCCCACTCAGCAGGATACCATACTGCTCCCCGGCGAAGACATTGTCGCGAATGTGCTTGATAAGCAAGGGCATATGGTGGTGCTATGCGACGGAATGGGCGGGCTCGACGGCGGAGAAACGGCCAGCCGGGTATGCGCGACCCTGATGATGAAGGCGTTTTATCAAAGCGAAACGACCGACCCTTGCGACTTTTATCGGTCAGTATTGCCTGAGGCGGACAGTGTGATCGCCAATTTGACGGATGATGCCGGGGAGCCGCTCAAATGCGGGACGACAGTGACCAGCGCCATCCTACGTGATCGCCGGCTGTATTGGGCTTCTGTGGGCGACAGTCGGGTATACTTGTTCCGTAAGGGTAAGTTGAGCCGTCTATCAAATGATCATAGCTATAATCTCATGCTTTCGGAGCAATTTGCGGCTGGAGAAATATCCGAAATTGACATGTTTTTTAATAAACATCGAAATGCGCTGATAAGTTATATCGGAATAGGTGGACTGGGGCTGATGGATGTTTCGTGGGAGGAGGAGAATTTAGAAAAAGGTGATATGACACTGCTTTGTTCGGACGGTCTCTATCACGCATTGCGGGATGATGAGATTGAAACTGCGCTCAACGTCTATAAAGAACGATGGAACGAACTGCCGGCTTTACTCACAAAAATGGCTGGTGAGCGGGAATGGATATTGCATGACAATATCTCGGTTGTGATAATGGGACTTCAATAAGTCGAAACATATGATTTCGCTAAATATAATCAATATTGAAAGGAAGAATGTAATGAATTTAATACGATGTGACCAAGGACATTTTTATGACGCTGATCAAAATGAGCAATGCCCGCATTGCCGACAATCTGCTAAGTACAGTAACGAAACAGTTTCGTTTAGCGCTTCAGATAAGTATCAGAAAACAGACGCCATGCAAGATTTTGAAAAGACAATGAGCTTTTTTCAGGAGAATGTTGGACTTGAGCCGGTGGTCGGCTGGCTGGTATGCACAGCAGGTGCACAATACGGCAAGGATTATCGCCTGAAAAGCGGCAGAAATTTTATAGGGCGTTCAAAGGATATGGACGTTTCGCTGGATGGAGAAAAGTCAGTGTCCAGGGAGAAACATGCGGCAATAATATATGAGCCTAAGCAAAATATTTTTCTCGCACAACCCGGAGATTCAAAATCGTTGTTTTATCTTAACGGAAACGTGGTTTTAACACCGGTTGAAATAAAGAAAAACGACCGAATACAGGTTGGAAATGCTGAGTTGATGCTTATCCCATGCTGTGATACAGCGTTTGAATGGGGCATCAAGGAAGCGGAAAAATCAGAAAATAAATAATATAAATAGGAGATATTACATATGAATATTTTTAGCAAATCTATTAATCAGAGCTTATTTGATCCTATTGGAGTGTTGCAAAGTTTAATCAACGCCATATCCGCTCCAATTATCATACTCGAATTACTGCTTATCGCATTGATGTATATCACTGCATGCTATACCGTTATGCTGATAGGACGCAAGGCTGGCGAAACGGATGACTGGATGGCTTACGTACCTATCGCCAATGATATTTATAGGCTGCGTTTTGTCGATGCACCCAAATGGCACGTGTTCTTTTTCGGATTAACCGGCTCATTGTGCATCACTGTGGTAGAATCTCTTATAATGAGCATTTTTAAATCATCTTTCAGCATCGCTTTTCTGATCATCGGCATTATCATTTTTCTTGGGTACATAGTCATGTGGGTGTATGTTACATTCCAGTATTTGACCCGCTATTACAGAGGCTTCGGTTTTCATCATATGTTGGCTCTTATATATTTTACCCCTTCTGTGTCAATTTTTAAAACCGGTTTTGATTTATATTTCGCTTTCAGTAATTCCGTATCTTTTAATAAGCAGGCAGCTCTATCGATATACAATCATCCTTTTACATCCAAGAAAAATGCACCGCAGAACTATTCATTTTTCCCTGCAGCAGGGCAGATTTTAGCGCTTAACGGCATGTATAAGGATGCAGTTTTTCAAATTAATGATATGGAAGAAATTTCATTTGGCCGAGAAAACCCTGAATGCCAGATCGTTTTTGATCAGTTTAATACAGATGTGAGCCGCAAACATTGTACTGTTCGCTATAATGTCAAAGACGGCAAGTATATAGTGACCGATTATTCTAAGAACGGTACATTCACTTCGGAAGATCATCGCTTACAACCCGGTGTACCAGTGGCGCTGCCCCCTGGAACCATCATCTGTCTGGGCAACAAATTGAACATGTTCAGGCTGGGATAATCGAAAAAATTATAACAATACTCCCGGGTAAATTAAGGTATCAGGGCTGTTAATGTAGAAACATAGGAGAACTAATATGATCTCATCAGATGATCCGATAAAAAAATATGAACCGTTATGGGGCAATTGGCAGATTATAGGCCTGTTAGGTGAAGGAAGCTATGGCCGTGTTTATCGAGTCGCGCGAAAGGATGGAGGCGGCTTATATGAAAGTGCCGTGAAGCTGATCTCTATACCAAGAAGCGAATCCGATATACATAATGCACGACAAATGGGTGTGAGCCAGGACTCATTACATTCATATTTCGCCGATACAGCCTCACGTTTGGTAAAAGAGATAAGCATAATGCATGCGCTGAAGGGAGAAACCAACATTGTATCTTATGAAGATCATCAGATTTTTCATGAAGAAGGTACGCTACAATGGGATATTTTGATTCGTATGGAACTATTGGTACCTCTGGAAGTGTATGCCGCTAATAATCATTTTTCGTCCGACGAAATACGGCGTCTTGGCATTGAAATATGCTCGGCGCTGGAAGCCTGTTCGGTATACGGCATCATTCATCGCGATATCAAAGAAGCAAATATTTTTCTTAATTCGCGAGGTACCTTTAAATTGGGCGATTTCGGAATTGCCAGAGAAGTTAGTGGAGCGGGCAGTATGAGTATGAGTATGCGGGGGACTCCTGCATATATTGCTCCGGAAGTTTATAACGGCAGCAAGTATGATGCACGCGCCGATATTTATTCGCTGGGCATTTTGATGTATAAATTACTGAACGGCGGGCGGTATCCATTTTTGCCGCCCGCACCCGCACCAATCACGCTTGACGATACGGAAAACGCGTTTGCAAGACGAATTAAGGGCGAAATTCCACAGCAGCCTTTGCACGGCGATTCGGCGCTGAGATCGGCTGTGATACGGGCAATCAGCTTCGACCCGCACGCCCGTTTTCAAAGTGCGGCGGATTTTAAAACCGCTCTGCTTTGCGCTTCATCTGCACCACTAAAAAAAGCAGAATACAAAAGGCCTGTCGCAAAAGTGGCACCGTTATCTACAGAAACACTGCCTGTCATTCACCCAATAAAATCGCACGAAACAGTGTACAAACCATACGCAGGTCAAGCTGCTGCACAGCTTGAGGCAAAACAACAGCCGAAAAGAACGCGGACGGCGATATATATAGCTGCTGCGTCACTGCTGGTTGCTGTCATTGTCATGGCGATTGTACTCATTCAGCCGGGTGCGTCCATGCCATCTGTAAATACGGATATGCCTGTTACATCTGAGGTAGCGAAGGTTGACCCTAACTCAGTGGTAGAATGGGAGGATCCGGTTATGGGGCAATTACTGTGCGGCGTATTAGGTAAAAGTGAAGCTGACGTTTGCTACGGCGATCTGGCGGGTTTGGAAGAGCTGTACATTAGTAATGACAGGGCAACGCTGTCCGCCGATGAATTCGAGGCATGGCGGCGCGATTACGATGCAGGTAGCATTCAGAGTTTTGAGGATTTACAATATTGCACGAATCTGAAAACGCTGCGCATTTACGACCAACAGCAGACCGGCTTGGAGCCGCTGGCCAATTTAACAATGCTTAATGACCTGTCGCTGGTCAATTGTAACCGTCCTGATATGTATTCATTTGACACCAGCGCATTATCAGGCCTGACGCAGTTGACGCAGCTTGATATTTCAGATAATTTTGTGGACGATATCAGCTCACTGGAGCCGCTGGTCAATTTGACAAGCCTGGATATTTACGGACTGTTCAGTGTAGAGGATATTTCTGTTGTATCGGAAATGACCCAGCTTGAAAGCTTAAACGCAGGCCATACAGGGGTACGGGAAATCCCGGATCTTTCAAGGCTCACGCATCTGACTTGGTTGCATATAAAAGGTTCAAAGGTTGAAGACATAAGTGGTCTGGAGGGCGTTACCAGCCTTCAGGAGCTGGATTTAAGCGACAACCATATTACATATCTATGGGGAATAGAAAATCTTCCTCAGCTTAATGAACTCGACATAAGTGGGAATAAGATTAACGACATAAGAGAGCTTGCGGCACTTGACTCTGTAACCTGCTTGGACATTGATCATAACTTTGTAAATGATGTATCCCCACTATTGGATATGGATTCTTTAAAATATCTTTGGCTCGATTACGACTCGAGTGCGGATGCAACCATAAGTACGCTGAGGGATAAAGGCGTTGAAGTGTATACCAATTGATTAATATGAAATGGGAGAAAAGTAAATGTCGGTTCGAGCTGAATACTGTACTGACAAAGGGGCTGTAAGATCGTCCAATCAGGACAACCTTTATTATAACGGCCTTGTGCTGAATCTGAATACCGCATATGACAGCGGTTCCCGAATTTTTCGGCGGTTCCCGATGCTCTTTGCGGTGTGCGATGGTATGGGCGGAGAAAGCCATGGAGGAGAAGCCGCGTATACCGCTGCAACACTATTGCAGGAGGTTCAGAGTAAATTTGCCGACAATGTTGAGCAAACGTTCAACCGCTATGCTGCTGAGGCGAACCAAGAGGTGCTGAAGCTGGGGCATGCGGGGACAACGCTGGTCTCACTCGTTCTGAAAGGCAATAACGCCACCGTGGCGCATTTGGGAGACAGCAGGGCATATCTGTATCGCGACGGCAGCCTGACACTTCTGACTGAAGATCACACTCAGAAACGTGTGATTGACATGACGGACGGTCAAGAATCAAGAAGCAGTGTACTCACGAGGCATTTGGGTATGAACATGCACGATCTGGTGATACAGCCGACTTATTCTTACTTAAAAATATGCCGAGGGGATATGTTTGTGCTTTGCAGCGACGGTTTGACGGATTTGGCGAACAAGACGGATATATCTGATATCTTGAAGGGGGCAAAGCATCCGGCGCGTGCGCTTGTAGAAGCGGCCATACGTGATGGCGGAGCCGACAATACCACAGTGATTACTGTAAAAATAACATGACTTGCGTTTGATATATCGCACATGGGAAAGACGGGTAAAAAACAATGAAGAAGATAATGGCTGTCGTACTGATAGCGGCGTTGGTTCTTTCTATGAACGGATGTGTTTCTATCTATACATTAATGAAGTCGTCGGGCAGCGGGAATGACAGCGCGACTGAAGTATTGGCGGCGAAAGAGACGCTTATTCCATCGCTGAAACCAAGTGCCACCCCCACACTCGCACCCACACTCGCACCCACACCCCCACCCACACCCGATGCTGAATCGCCGTATGAGAGTCCTTTGGGGGATACGGACGGGCAGAAGGCGGATCAGCAGAAAGAGAACGAACAGAAAGTGGATGAGCAAAATGCGGACACAACCGGAGGGCTGCATATTAACCAAATTCTTTTGGATTGCTTAAGCTGGCATTTAAGCGATCTTGAGGCGTATTGCGGGGGTTCACTTCCGCCAATATCGTTTGAGGATGATGTGGTTTTTTACTACGCACTGCCGGGATATTGGGATACATATTTGGCATTTACCTATGCGAATGAAGCTGAAAACCAAACGGATGATGCCAAGCTCGTACGGATTGAAACCTGTACCATTTCGGCGTTTACCAGAGAGTCCGTGTCTGCGTCGGAGCTTAAGGACGTAACATGCAATACATTCAGCGTTGAAGAAAACGGTACTGAATATTTTCTTAGAACTGAAATTGATGGGGCGTTGTGCAGATTTGTTGCGCAAAGCAAGGACGATCCGGCAATGACCAATCTCATTTTATATGAGAAGCATGAATAAGAGATTGCCACAGGAAGACCAAACGGTTTTCTGGGATGGCGAGGAAATCTTATCGATAATGGAGGCAATCATATATGTCTTATGATGAATATACGACGTGGGGTGAAAACGGAAGACGATATCTGGATGAGGATGCCATCAGACGCGATTTTTCGAATGCCGGTGTCAGCTATAATGGCGATTACAGTGAATTTGTCGAAATGAGTTCGGGGACAGGGGTTGAGTACGTCAATGAATTGCGCGTCAAGCACGCGATTGACAGAGAGCGCAACAACCGCAATATGGAGACGGCTTTTTTTCAGGAGATGGCGGCAGCGCAGCGCCGCAGTCAAGGCATATATCTCTACGTGAATCAAGTGCCGGTGGATATCTACATTCCCGAATTTGACGCTTACGACAGCGTCTATCTCTTTCACACCGGCGACTCTTGTCGCCATACAAACGACCCAAAGTGGCTTGGCCCTCTGCAAAGTCAGGATCACTTCTTTGAATATACGCAAAAACGCCTAAGTGAAGGACGTCATATGCTGCCGTGTCCGTTCTGTGATTGGGGAGTTTATCAGGATAGCAGCGACCCGCATTTTCTGCCCCTCGGCCGTGCCATCAGATATACGGTGGAACACGGGCATCCGATGCGTCGGAAAGCCCAAAAAAAAGTGTTTCTGGAGATCGAAAAAGAACGCACCTTTGAATTGTGGAAAGGTCGCCTTTCTGATGGCGGCTATTTTAGCCATGACCCCGCCAACCCCAATTGTTCGTTAAGAAAAAATGTGGAGCGCGTACCGCTTGGAAGCGATGCAGATGTCATGGCTTTCGTGAAAGCCCATGGCAGCAAATCAGGCAAGCCCATTATTTTATGTCCGGAATGCTTTGAAGAAAAATATGTGGAAGCCAAGATTTTACGAAAGGCGCTGATTGCGGGTGCACGCTGTCGGGGAAAGATAACAAAAGAAGGTTGCTATTTGCTGCAGGATACCCACGTTTATCCGCTGAGGTTTCCCAATGGAGCAATGCTTCAAATGCGTTTCTTTCATCCTCTTGGCTGCGATTGCAATCTTGAGCGAGATGCCAGACTCCTAGGCCCGTTTGAGGATTTTGTGACGGCTTTTAACAGCATGGATACCGGCATGGATCCGGACGGTGTTCGAAATATGCCTTGCCTAAGCTGCTATGCCGATACCGTTTACGAAGTGAAACCGGAATTTAAGGCGCTTTATGTGCCTGTCGGGACTGCCTTGGTAGATTATCTGGATGCCCATCCGATTGCTGAGCAAAAGACGCATGCGCCACTTCCTAAAACTGAAACCAGCTCCAACAGTCAGGCAACTAGCGCATATGGGACTCCAAAGCCGCATGAGAAAACTGAGTGCCAAAATCAAAAGCCGTCTGCATCATCTGCTCATTATATAAGAAACGAGAATAACAAACTAATACCGGTCGATATGGAACTGCTCGGCTATTTAGCCATGCATGTAAAAACCACCTTGTTCTCTTATAAGGGGGACACGATAGTGAGAGTGTCTGCACGCGTTTATCTGCCTTCGCCGCCTCCCGGTGCATTGACGCTGCAGACCTCCTTCTGGCTGTATGGTGGACCGGAGCCCTTTGATCGGAAACATCAGGTTGATGATTATGAATTGAGACCCATACCGGATCATAAAAATATGTATTATTTTGGAGTGCAGGTTCTATGCAATCGGCGTCTGAAGAAGGGCACATATAAGGTTGGTTTTTTAATTGTGGGGTGCAAAAAAGCTAAATCAGGGGAAATCACGCTCAAGATACAGCATTGAATAATGAATACTCCATGGTGGGTTTATATTAGAGACTGTGAGTGTTGAGTGATTTCTACTGTATGTTGCTAGGGTAATGGGAGCATGTTAGAATTTTAGACAATCTGCTAAGATGCAAAAGAGCGAAAGAACGCTCAGAAATCGAAGGTGATAACACATATATTATAAGGCCATCAATGGTTGAAGAAGTCGAGTGGGAGAGAAAATTTTGGGTTTTTCAGAAGCTCCGAAGGAAGGTTGATGTTCAATTGCAAATGGACTTTTGAGAATCATAAAAATATGGTATAATTTCTGTGCAATCAAGTTAAGGTTGATAACACAACCTTGATAGCATTTTGATAACAGAAGATCAGCGAACGCCGTAGAGGGTGGATAACTGGTATCAAATTGAGTAAAAACCTATCACGAAATCTAAACAGAATTGTTTAGATTAAGCTTTGAATTTGCGAGTGGGAATGATTAAAAGAATCTCAAAAATATAGTAATCATGCGCCTTTACAGACTTTAGAACATACCCATGACAACGTTTTGGCAACACTAATTGAATTTATCCATACAGAAAGAGCTAACTGATTTAAATATCAATTAGCTCTTTTTATGTATAAAATTTTATTCATAAGTAATTTTATCAATATGGCATCTACCGCTTCCACCTGACCAATTACTTTTTACAGAAATTGCTATTAACACTTTGTTGGTGGTTTCTTCAATGACAAATTGACTTTGTGGACTAGTATAATTACTGAAAGCAGTATATGTTTCTACATTAATATGATGAGTACCAATTGGCAACTCAATTTCGATTTTTCCTCCACTTGATATAGTATCTATCAATAAACCATTGACAAGAACATTTCCCTTTATAGCTGCGCCATAAAAAGATGATTTTCGAGTAATTACAACCTTCTTCTTTATAGAATAATTACTAATTTGAATAGGATTGCCACAACTAGGACAACTTATCGCTTTGCTGCTAACTTCTTTGCCGCACTCATCACATTTAATTAAAGCCATTTAAAAATACTCTCCTTTTATTTGTTCAGTCTTTTTTCTACGATCAATCCTTTGAATGAAATGATTTAGATGTGTTTGACCAGTTCGGCAATATTACCGCTTAGAATATGCGGGAGAAGTTGTTTGATTTTTTCGTACGACCAGTCCCACCAGCAAATCTGCTGCAGTACTTGAATCGTTTCCGTATCAAATCGTTTTCTTATTTCCTTGGCAGGTACCCCGCCAACTATGGTATATGGCGGGACATCTTTGGTAACGACAGCTCTCGAGCCGATAATAGCGCCGTCACCGATTTGTACGCCCTGCATCACAACTGCTTCATAGCCGATCCATACATCATTTCCGATTATGATATCTCCTTTGTTATCCCAGGCATGTGTGACATTATCCCAGTCCAAATCCCATGTGTCGGCAAAGATGGGGAAAGGGTAGGTTGAAAGTGAACGAAGCGCATGGTTCGCACTTGTAAACATAAATTTGACACCGCATGCGATGGAACAAAATTTTCCGATTACAAGTTTATCTTGATTGATCGGATAATGATAGAGCACATTGTTTTGCTCAAAGTCAGACGGGTCATGCACAAAATCATTGTAAAAAGTAAAATCGCCGACCGAAATGTTCGGGTTTTGTATTACGTTTTTGAGATAAACCGTCTCGCGGTCGTCTCTCGGGTATATTTGATTCTCCGGAACAGTCATTGTCTTTCTCCTTTAAATGGAATTCATTTGGTTGACTATTCCGGTATCTGCAATGCAGCGTTTCATATCGGATGCGCCTTCTGTCGTTTCGTATTCGTGATTGAAGTAACAATTACATGTTAATGCAATGATTTATATCTCGGTTGATTTTCGGTCTTTCAAGTTGATTTTATTGCCGAAGATGCTTACTATCGAACCCGCGAGTACAAACAGAATACCGAAGATGAGATTCGCTGTAAATGCTTCGTGCAGAACGATAAAAGCAATGAGGGGTGCGAAAATAGGCTTAACAAAAAATGTCATGGAAGCAGTGGACGGACCTGAAAGATCGATTGCCTTCAAATAGAAAAAATATCCCAATGCAGTTACAAAAATTCCTGTATAGAGCAGAATCGGTAACGTGGATACTGATATCCCTGCGGTGACAGGCTGTCCGGAGATCAGCATAATAAAGAGTAGAACCAGAGAACCTGAGATAAAACTAAAGCTGTTTTGCGCAAGCCCGCCTAGTATCTCAATTCTTCTTTTGCCGAGTGCTGTGTAAAGTCCGAAAAAAACGGCTGCACCGAGCGTAAGCAGAATGCCTCTGATATTCGTTGTTCCGTTCAGCACTTTGGAAGGATCGGCAACGATAATAAGTCCAATGATATTCAGGATCAGAACGATTACTTTTTTGAGTGTGAATCGCTCATCGGCGAAGAATTGCGCAAAGATCATTGTAAAAATCGGATTGGTCGAAATAACGACTGCGGCAAGATTTGCATTGGTTCGCATGACTCCCATCTGAAACAGTACCATACTGATGCAAATGTTCACTGTGCCAAGTAAAATCAAATATCCCCAGTCGTTCTTTGTCAGCTGATAGTTTCGTTTTTTTAAATCAAACAATGCGAACGGAAGCAAACAAATGCCTCCGATCAAAAATCGCAGGAATGTCAATTGCATAGGCTGAAAAGATGCTCCGCCAAGCTTTAATGCAACTTCCATTGTACCGAACAAAAATGCTGCGCCGAGAATAAACAGATAACTTTTTTTCAAGGTAATGACCTTTCGGCTGGCTTTGATTTTTTTTAATGTAGAGCCTAAAAAAACAGATCGACATACAGAAAAAGGCAGAACAATACAATTGTTCTGCGCTGATATTTTGAGACAAAAGCATTTTAATGACAGATCGTTACAGTTGAATCGACATTTATTTCACTTTAAAGTAAAAATGTTTGATGGATTTATTTTCCGAGTCAGGCGTTTTTTTGGTTTCGAACAAATTTAATGACTCGATAAACGGTACGAATTTTTTATATCCAAAGTTACGCACATCAAAGTCGGAAAACTGTTTTGTAATGAGATTCCCCAGACTGCCGGAAAAAATCCATCCGTCGTCATTGGAGTTTTCTTCCACCAGATTTTTCAGCGCGTCTGTAATTGTTTCCAGATCTTTGCCGGAGGGAGAGTCTTGATCGGCAGGGTTTGGCTTATTTTCTTTTTCGATAGTCGTTGTGCTCGCTTTGCGTCCGCCGTTTTTCAAAGAAGATACATCTGTTGGTTCCTCAATCTGTGTATCCGGAATACTTTCCTCTTCAGATTCGGAGGTATGTTCCTTTCGCCCGGTTTTTTTGTCTTTTTCCTGGAACAGTAAATCCAAATACAAAAACTTATTGCAAGCAGAAATGAATGATCGAGGGGTCTTGCTCTCTCCCATACCCAATACATATTTTTCCGATTCTCTTAAACGGGAAGCGAGTCTGGTAAAATCACTGTCCGAAGAAATAATGCAAAAACCGTCCAAATTGCTTTGGTATAATAAATCCATCGCATCGATAATTAAGGCGGAATCGGTTGAGTTTTTTCCTTTTGTGTTGTTGTATTGTTGTATCGGCTGAATCGCATTGTCCAGAATGCTGTTTTTCCAAGAATTCATTTGTGAATTGGTCCAATTGCCGTATATCCGTTTATAGATCACATTTCCTATTGTTTTCGCTTCATTCAGAATGGTGGCAATATATTTATGAGATATATTTTCGGCATCGATCAGTATGGCCAGTTTCAGTTCTTTTTCCATTGTATTTCCCCTCCGTGGTTCGTTACGGCTGTACTCTATTTTTTATTTTGTTTCAGACAAGCATACTTTCATGCAGTATACGCTCTTTCCCATGCGAAGCATCATTTTGTCGAATGATTGATATCATGTATTGCGAATAATGAAGCGTACAACACACAGGATAAGTCCATTATTTTGTTTAGGTCGTTTTATGATTTTTTATTTCCGATTCCGAAAAAGTGCAGTGCATTTTCGGTTGTGAGCGCGCACAGTTCTTCGACCGACATCCGCTTTAGCTGCGCTAGTGTTTCTGCAACGTATCTTACATAAGTTGGATCATTGCGTTTTCCTCTGTATGGAACGGGAGTCATATAAGGGCTGTCCGTCTCGATCATCAGTCTGTCAATCGGAATCAGTGAAACGGTCTCCCTCACTTGTGTCGCATTTTTAAAAGTGACCACACCTGATATGGAAAACATCATGCCAAGATCCAAATAGCGCTTCATCATATCGGTGCTTTGGGAGAAAGAGTGCAGTACACCGGATTTTTCAGGATCCAAATGTGCACGCAGCAGATCGAATGTATCCTGAGAGGCTTCCCTCGAGTGGATTGAAACAGGTTTCTTCAGTTCTCCTGCCAATGTAAGTTGTCGCACAAACACATCCTGTTGAATATCTCTGGGTGAGTAATCATAATGATAATCCAAACCGATTTCGCCCAAAGCTACTGTTTTCGGAAGCTTGAGCCAATTGGTCATTTTTTGCTCGAACCGGTCGTTATAGTTTTTTGCATCATGTGGATGCATACCGACAGAGGCATATAAAAAAGGATGTTTTTCTGCCAAATCGACGGCGCCCTCGCTGGACGCATCGTCATAGCCGCAATTGAGCACAATCATTTGCCGCTGTTTGATTGATGCGATGACAAGATCACGGTCATCATTAAATGCTTCATCGGTCAAATGTGCATGAGTGTCAAATATTTTCATACTAAGATTAATTCCCGTCAGTATTGTCTGGGTTTGTTACGATTAATATGTTTTCATCGGGATAAATATAATTCAGATATTTTCGTGCAAGATATTCATAATATTCTGCTGTGCCGATACGGTTGATTTCTTGCTGATATTGTTGTTGTTGGGCAGTTTGTTGCTCAATCTGCTCTGTCAAATCTTTTTTTGTAATTTCCAGTTTCACTTTTTGTATCATGAAATAGGCTAAGTTAAAAAGAAACGGAACTGTAAGGACAATCAGTAGCAGTGCCCATACATTCGATAATTTGTTATTTCGCTTTCGTTTTGTGGTATTCGTTCTGCCCGACATCTTGTTTCCCTCAGATACATTCTGATTCTATTATATACCAAAATCTCTTAAACAAAAACACTTTCACATTTTGCTTGTTTTTCATTCGCTTATTGAGGGATACGAATCGATTTCCGGAAAACTTTGCATTTTTTTGCGGATTAACGATATAATAGTAATATCGCAGGTTTATTATCGAAAGGATTTCGTTATGGAAAAATCAGATATTCGGCATCTTGTTAAAAAAATGCTAAAAGTACTTTTCTCCGATGAGATTTATGCGAGTGCATCACAATTGGCATACTCGATGATTCTTGCAATCATTCCTTTGATCATGTTTACCATTACGCTCGCAGGAAAGGTAACATTGCCGGTCGATGATATTTATTCTTATTTGAGTTATATTTTACCGGCGCAAGCATTCTCGACGATTCAAGGAATCTTGGATGAAATTTCCTCCTCCTCGAATCTCTCTTTGGTTACACTGATTCCGACTGTTTACTTTATCTCGATCGGAACACGCGGATTGATGCGGGTAACAAACAAAGCGTATCATACGGTTGAAAGCCGCCCGATATTGGAGTTTTGGGTATTGTCTTTTATTTTTGCCGTTTTGCTCGGAATTATGTTTCTGCTTACTTTGTCCGCGGTGGTATTCGGACGGGTAATCACGGAGTATATTAATCTGCTGTTCAATCATCTGTTTGCAGTGAATTTTATTCAGTTGCTTTCGGTGTTGCGATATTTGGTAACATTTTTTCTGATCGGCATGGTTTTTTGCAGTATTTATGCTGCGGCCCCCAATTTGAAACTACGTATCAAAGATGTCTGTTGGGGGGGGTATTTGGCAGCACTGCTATGGATTCTCGGGTCCTCTTTGTTTGGCTATTATATCAATAATTTCAGTAATTACGGGCTGCTTTTCGGCAGCCTGGGCGGAATTTTCATTTTGTTGGGTTGGCTGTATTGGACGAGTCTTGTACTGTTGCTTGGCTCGTATCTGAATGCGGCAATATACTATCTGAAGAATGAGAAAGAGAAATAAAAAAACTGCATGATGCAGTTTTTAAAACAATTCTTTTTTTATATTTGAGTACATGACCACAAAGGTTTCGGTTACTCCGAAAATCTGGGTTTTCTCAAGTAATTTTGCCAAATGTTCGGTGCTGGATACATATGCTTTTACTACAAGCGAATATTGACCTGTTACATAATAAAACTCACTGATCTCGAGTGCCCCGTCGGCGAATTCTTTGAACTCGTCATACTTGCTGGCCGGGATATCCAAATTAATAAATACAGTAATGGCTTGCCCGAGTTTCTTTCGGTCTATCACTGCTTTATACCCTGTGATGACCCCGTTTTGTTCCAGTCTTTTTACACGTTCGGCAACTGCAGGTGCCGATAGTTTTAACTCCCCCGCGAGTTCTTTCATTGTGATTCGTCCGTTATTGCACATAATGTCAATAATCTTTTTATCAATCGAATCCATATATCCTCCTCAACCAAAAACGTAGCTTATACTTTATTATATTATATAAATTTGTTTTTGTCATCAATCAAATCAATTAAAATCCTTTATTATGTTAATATTGTTAAAGTAATAGCGATCAAGAGCGATCTTTCAAGGAATTCGAGTGATTTGACATATTCGTCGGATATTTCGAAATAAAAAAAGGCAGTATAAACTGCCTTTTATTTTGTAATTCTGTCAATTCTAAAATTATGCCTTTGTGACTTTTTCAGAACGCAAACATCTTGTGCATACGGTTACTGTTTTTACGGAACCATCTTCTAAAATTCTGACTTTTTTAAGATTCGGTTTCCATTTTCTTTTCGTATGGATATTTGAATGGCTCACAGTATTTCCCGATACAGTGCCTTTAGCGCAAACATAACACTCTCTTGCCATCTTTTTCCCTCCTAATTGTGAAAACTTATACGATTGCAGATATGAAATCATCAAGAATGATGATATATATCGTAAAACGAATGGATCGCAGTATCCCTGCCAAACAGGCAACGGAACATTGCATATCATTATATCATACCTGTTTTGCAAAATGCAACCAGATTTTTGTGAATCTGCGGCGCATATTCCAATAAAAATGCACAATTTCAATAATTGTATTCGCTCTTAGTTTATGAATATGATATAATTCCCATATGATAATTCGTTTCCTGAAAAGGAGGATATTCTATGAATGTCAATAACAATCATTTTAACGGGGAAAACAGTAATTCCATCGAAACAATCAAACAGATTGCAGCCATGTCTGCGATGGAATGCTTTGGTGTTGTCGGGATGTCCAAAAAAAGCGGCGCCGACGATATCATCGAGTTGCTGCGAAAAGAGAACTTGGGCAAGGGGGTTAGGGTGGCTTTTACGGCTGACAACAATCTGACGATTGATCTTTATGTCATCGTTGAATTTGGGGTTAAAATTATGGCTGTGGCTGAAAACCTGATTGATACGGTGAAATACAACGTTGAAAAACAAACAGGTCTGAAAGTCAAAAAGATCAACGTTTTTGTGCAAAGCGTTCGAGTATAAGAGGTGAAACTAAATGATATCAGAAATTGACAGCAAATTGTTCCGGGACGCGATTGAAAGCGGATACGCCAATTTGGAAAACCGCAAGCAAACCGTTAACAATCTGAATGTTTTTCCGGTACCGGATGGCGATACCGGCACGAACATGGCATTAACCATACAGTATGCCGTAAAAGAAATGGATCGTGCGCCGTCCTCCAATATATCGGAAACTGCAAGCGCCTGCTCCAATGGTGCGCTTATGGGGGCAAGAGGGAATTCGGGTGTTATACTGTCACAGCTTTTTCGGGGGATATCCAAAAGTTGCAAAGGGAAAACCGTCCTGAATATTGCGGATATCGCGGGAGCACTACAGGCAGCATCAGATATGGCCTACAAGGCAGTGATGAAGCCAACCGAAGGTACCATATTGACCGTGGCCCGAGAAATTGCAGAATACGCCGTTGCGCATGTCGGCGAATACAATGACTGCGCTGAATTTTTTGAAAAAATTATTCAGCAAGGGTATGTGTCTCTGAAAAACACACCAAACCTGTTGCAGGTATTAAAAGATGCAGGGGTGGTAGATGCCGGAGGTCAGGGGCTTTTATTTATATTTGAAGGGTTTTTGCAGGCAATGCGAGGTAACCCGATTGTGATGCAGGAGAGTGTTGAAGTAGTGGAAAGCACTGAATTCGGTATGAATATCAACAGTGAAATCACATATGCATATTGCACAGAATTTTTAATCACAACACACGAAAATCAGGATTACGAAAAAATGCTGATTGATAAACTGATTAAACTCGGTGATTCATTGGTCGTGGTTCAGGATGAAAATATGGTCAAAATTCATGTTCATACAAATGAGCCTTGGGTTGCAATGAAAATTGCAGCAGGAATCGGGGATTTGACTAAAATTAAAATAGAAAATATGCGTCAGCAGCACAGTGAGATTTTTCAAAAAGAAGAGCAGCAAAATCATAAGGCGACTTATTATTCCGCAGAAGAAACAGAGTATGTGCTGGTGAGTGTGTCTGCAGGCAGCGGACTGAGCAATATCCTGAAGGATCTTGGTGTTACGTATGTGATCGAAGGCGGACAAACAATGAATCCGTCCACACAAGATTTTCTTGACGTCATTGAAAACACGAACGGGAAACATTATATTTTATTCCCGAACAATAAAAATATTATCCTCGCGGCAGAACAGGCTAAAAAAATCAGCGAAAAGGATGTGCAGGTATTGCCGACCAAGACAATTCCTGAAGCGATCAGCGCCCTGATGAATTTTAATTCTGCAGTGGCGATGAACGAGAACATCGAGGAAATGTCGGCAGCAATTGAAATCGTAAAAACAGGGCAGATTACATTTGCTGTACGTGACAGCAGTATGAATCATGTCAAAATCAAAAAAGGCGACATCATCGGTATTTTGGACGGAGAAATTGCCGTCAGCAAAAAAGATGTTGTTTCAGCTGCAGAAAGTCTGATTGAAAAAATGACAGATTCGGATACCGAGTTACTGACGCTGTATTACGGTGAGGAAATCAGCGAAAACGAAGCAAAGGAACTGCAACAGTCTATACAAAAAAAATATCCCAAAATTGACGTCGAGCTTTTCGAGGGAAATCAACCGCTTTATTATTACATTGTCAGCGCGGAATAACGCTTATGCAGGAATATGATCCCGTAACCGTATTAAAAGGAATCGGACCCAGAAAAGCGCATGAATTGGCGCAAATGGGCATTTATACTATTCAGGACTTATTGGAATATTTCCCAGGCACTTATATCAACAGAGGCTCATTTCTATTTATATCTGATGTCTCTGTCGGTGTAAAACTGCTGACAAAAGCAGTTTTTACAGGTAAGACTGTAACGCAGTATATCAGCCGAAAACTGACTGTCACCAGACTTGTTTTTATGCAGCAGGGGAAAAAATTCGACGTTATTTTTTATAATCAGCCTTACAGAAAAAACCATTTTATACCGGAAACGGAATATGTATTGTATGGCGTCGTTTTACAAAGAAACGGCGCCGTATTCTTATCGTCTCCCGATTGCGAGCGCAGTGAGCATGCGGTCTACCTTAAGGAAGGGATCGCTCCTGTCTACTCTCTCCCGGCAAAATTAGGCATTACAAAAAAAGTATTTTACGCTTATTTGTCCAATGCGTTGGAAAACACAGAAATTATTGATTTAATGCCATTTTGGATTCATTCCGAATGTGAAATTCCCGATAAGGAGACAGCGTATCGGGATATGCATTTTTCTTCAGATAGTTCTGCTGTCGAATCGGCGATGAGTTATTTTCGCATGATTCGTTTTTTGCGCTTTTTTTTGCTGATTGATCAGTTGAATGAACAAAAAAAATCGGTTCCGGCGCCGACGTTGCAGCAACCGGATCTGCACGAGTGGACTAGCAGACTGGGCTTCGATCTGACCGATGCGCAACTTCGGGCAATCGATGAAATCTCCCGTGACCTGGAATCCGGAAATCAAATGAACCGTCTGTTGCAAGGAGATGTCGGTAGTGGCAAAACCGCAGTTGCTATGACTGCAGCTTTTATTTGTGCCGGCGGCGGATATCAGGCGGTATTTACTGCGCCGACTGAGATTCTAGCGAAGCAGCATTTCCAAAAATACCGTACGATATTAAGCCTGTTCGGGATAGAAAGCACCGTGTTGCACTCGTCCTTGAGTGCAAAGGAAAGAAAAGAAGCACTTTGTGAAGTGCAAAGCGGCAGTGTTCGGGTGATCTTCGGTACGCATGCTGTCTTTTCAGAGGATGTGGAGTATCGTAATCTTGCTTTTATTATTATTGACGAACAGCATCGCTTCGGGGTTTCGCAAAGGGCAAAACTTGCAGCGAAGGGAAATAATCCTCATGTGCTGGTGATGAGCGCTACTCCGATCCCTCGCACGCTGTCGCTGAGTATGTATCGCGATCTGAATTTAAGTGTTTTGGATACAGTACCGGCAGGCAGAAAATCCGTCAAAACGATTGTCTGCGACTCCGCGGCAAATGATGCAATTGATCGTTTGATTCTAAAAGAAACAAAGTTGGGGCATAAATGTTATCTTGTCTGCCCCGCGGCAGAAGATGAGGGAATGCAGAATGTTGCTCGATTACATGAGGAAATAAAAAACAAGTTCCCAAAGATCAAATCCTATGCATTGACCGGCAGTATGGCAGAGAAAGACAAGAATCGTATTATGAATGAGTTTGCGTTTGGAGATGCCATGATTCTGGTTGCAACTACAGTAATTGAAGTTGGGGTGGATGTGTCGGATGCCACAGTAATTGTCATAAAAGACAGTGAACGCTTCGGATTGGCGCAGTTGCACCAATTACGGGGCAGAGTAGGTCGCGCAGACCTGCAGAGCTACTGCATCTTGCAGAGCGATTCTGCTTCGGAAACATCTGTCAGCAGACTGAATATATTAAAAAATACAAATGACGGGTTTGAAATCGCCCGTGCCGATATGCGGCTGCGCGGCGCAGGGGAAATGTTCGGGATCAAACAAAGCGGTAATACGAGCAATATTATTTATGAAGCGTTGCAATATGAAGATCTGTTTCTGGCAGCGGAGCTTATTGTAAAAAAGCTTAAAGCATCGCAACAAGTCAAAGATCAAGTATTTTTGGAATGGCTGTCTGAAGATGCCGAAACCAACCGTACCGATATTATATTCAATTAAAGGGGAAACTTTATGAGGGTCATTGCCGGTGAATTTAGGGGTTTGCGTTTAAATGAACCGAAAAACCGCAATATCCGTCCGACTACTGATCGGATCAAGGAGGATATCTTTAATATTATTGCACCCTACCTTGCTGAATGTCGATTTTTGGATTTGTTTTCAGGGAGTGGCGCAATCGGTATTGAAGCGGTAAGCAGAGGGGCTCTAAGCGCTACACTTGTGGAGAACGACCGTGACGGAATTGCGCTTATCCGCAGCAATATCGAAAAAACCAAGGCATCGGAGCGATTTGTTGTAAGGAATCAAGATGTCGTGCGCTTTTTGCAAATGAGCTCAGAAAGGTATGATGCGATCTTCATGGATCCGCCCTATAAACTCGAAATCATCGAAAAAGTGTTTGAAATCTTGTCGAAAAGAGATATAATTACCCGTAATGGAGTTATTGTTTTGGAACAGGGGACGGGAAATGAATTGGCGGGTCATATCGGCAACTTCGAGATATTCAAAAGCAAGAAATATTCTTCTACGATTGTATATTTTCTCAGGCAGTCTATTGAAGCAGGCAAGGAGAATTAAATGAATACCGCGATCTATCCAGGAAGTTTTGATCCTGTCACAAACGGTCATTTGGATATCATTGAACGTAGTACAAGGATTTTTGATAAGGTACATGTCAGAATTGTACGAAATGTGCATAAACAAAGTGTTTTCTCTGTTGAAGAGCGCATTGAAATGGTCAAAGAAAGCACGAAACAGTACCAAGATAAAATTACGGTGGCTCACTACGAGGGCCTTTTGGTGGATTTGTGCGAATCAATGCAGACGTATACGATTATCAGAGGGTTGCGCGCACTTACGGATTTCGATTATGAATTTCAAATGGCGATTACGAATCGTCTGCTGAACCACAAGGTAGACAGTGTGCTCTTCGTAACAAGCAATCAATATTCTTATGTCAGCAGCAGTATGGTAAATGAAATTGCGTCCTGCCATGGTAACGTAGAGAAAATGGTTCCGTCGGGAGTAAACGACAAATTAATACTCAAATATCAGGATCTACGGAGGTAAGCTATGAAGTTGTATGAAATTTTAGATAAGATTCAGACATCAGTCGAAAATGCATCCAATGTTCCGCTGACAAATAAAATCATGTTGGACAAGGACGAGTTTCTTGATCTGCTGGATGAACTCAGAAGTGTGCTTCCGATCGAGTTGAAAGAAGCGAAGCGCATCGTAGAAGATGAAATACGGATCAAGCAGAATGCGCAACGCAAAGCGGATGGATTGATCGAGGAAGCCCGTTCACAAAAACAACATTTGATCGAAACAAACAATATTACCAAAAATGCATACGAAGAAGCCGATGCGATCGTCCGCGGCGCAAAAATGGAAGCAAACAAGCTGCGTATTAAATCAATCGAATATGTCACGAATCTGCTTTCGAAAACGCAGGATGAATTGAGATCGGTAATCGCTACAATTGACGAGAACAAGAGTGAATTGAAGGATAAGAAAAAGGCGGCTGCGAACGTAAAAAGCGTCGAATAAATGTGATCAAATGATTACCGTGAATGAGAAAAATTCACGGTTTTTTCTTGTTTTACTAAAAATATCGTCAAACGATCCGATATTCATATTACTATGCTAGGAAAACAACGGAGGCAACTATGAAATGGTACGAAGATTTAAGTGTGGGAAACGCTGCGGTGGATGCGCAGCATAAAAAATTATTTGAAATTGTCGATCAACTGACAGATGCCTGCAATCAAAAAAAAGGCAAAGAAGAGGTCGGTAAGACATTAACATTTTTGTTGGACTATACCAAGACTCATTTCAAAGATGAAGAAAAATTGATGATGCAAAATGCGTATCCGAATTTCACAGCTCATAAAAAACTGCATGATGATTTTACCAAAGAAGTCAGCACTATCGTTAACGACTATCAGAAGAACGGTGCAAGTGTGCCGGTCGTTTTGAAAATTCTGAATGAGACAAATAATTGGCTTTTGAACCACATTCTGAAAATGGATAAAGAAATGGGCAAATATATCAAATCAAAATAAAATACTTTCCCAACCGCCAATCGTAAAAAACGGGTAATGAATTCAATTTACCCGTTTTTTGTATTTGCGGTGTTTCTTTTATTTATGAAAGAATGATTCAACCGAGATAAATATCTGCGATAAAGAGGGAAACATACTTGGCCGCTCATTATTCTCATTGTCCACAAATAAAAAGCCGTCTTCTTTGAGTTGGCGGATATTTCTCTGGACACTTGCCTTTCCGAACATGGTCGGATTGATATGCATTGCGGCCATTATCTGCGCTTTGCTCGAAAGAATTGTGGTTGTCAATAAATTGTCTGCGATTCCGTTTGCGGCTTTACCCAAGGTATTGGCTGAAACCGGCGCAAGCAAAATCAGATCGGCTGCAACCGATAACGATTGGTGATTTTGGTCGAATGCTTTTGGCAATTCAAACTGCTCGATCTGCAACGGTGTGCCGGCTTCTCTTTGGATCAACATCGGTGAAACAAAATGTGCGGCATTTGGCGTCATGATGACGTGTACGACAGCACCTCGTTTGCGAAATGCTTTGATCAGATCAATCGTTTTCACTGCCGGACTGCATGCAGAGATACCAATTACAATCGTTTTTTCTTTCAGCAAATACCAACACCTCCTGCAATTTAATTTATAAATTAATTGAAACTATGATATCATAAAAGTCTGAGATGAAGTACTTTCGAAATTGAGAGGTTTTTCGATTATTCGAATGGGTTTGATCGTACGGGAAAACGTGATGCTGCAGAGTGTTGCGCATGCAGGAAACAATATGACAGACCGGAGTGCGCGTGCTTTGAAAAAAACCAGATTGGGAAAACAAAAAGTTAAAAGGGACTGTTGCAAAACGAAAAATTGCTTCAGCCCCTTTGTTAGGTTCTCTTGATGTTTTGCTCACGCACTGCATTTTTGTCTCAGCCAAAAATCAAAAAGGTGATCAGTTCGCCGGAAGCTGTTCCGATATGTTTTTCGACAAGGCTTCTTGTGTTTGCGCGTTCAGCGTCCCTGTAACCGTAAGATTGTTTTTCGTTTGATATTGCTGAACAGCCAATTGGGTATCTGAGCCGAACGTCCCGTTGAGTTCCGTTTCTTCGGAAATATAATTCAATGTTTTTAATATCTGTTGGAATTTTAGGATTGCATCGCCTCTTTGTCCGAGTTTGTATTCAGGAGTCTCGTTATCCAGGGCGTCCATGGTTTTACTGTCAAGTATTCCGGTCACTTCCAAACTCTTATCAGTTTGATATTGCGTAATCGCATCCTGTGTATCTGTATCGAATGAATTGTTGTCAGGGTAATCCGCGTAACCGAGGTAATAAAGAATCATCTTATAATCTTTGATGTATGAAGACTCATCGTTCAGTTTGTACGAAGATAATTTTGTTCCGTCTTCTTGATTGATTGATGCCAGTCCTTCATAATCCGATGTGAAAGCCTTAAACATCATTTGATCTGTCAGATTGAGTTTGTTCGTATAACTGAGATAGAACTCTGCATCAAAGGATGCGAACAGTGCGATTGCGATAAAAACGCAAATTAAGTAAATGATCAGTGTTTTTGGTTTCATCATTGCGATCCTCAAATTGATTCTTACTGTTATTGTATCACATTGATTATAAAAGAGACAGGATTCTTGCTTAATCTCACGTGAAAAACTTAAATAACGAAGCGATTTATTATATAATAAATCATACGGGAGTATTCCATGAGTTATAACAGTGAGGTTAAAGCATATCTTTCTAAATCCAAAGAAGGTCCTGAGACTACGGAGAGCGAATTGTACGGGTTGCTGCAAGGCGGGATTTCGTATATATTCCGAGGCAGAGGTCAGATTCTGCTGAAATTCGAAACAGAGCATGCATCTGTCGCAAGGCGTTTTTATTCGCTGTGCAAGGAAGTTTTTTCAGTGACGCCAGAAATCAGACGTATCGTAAAAAATCAGTTTGGCGAAAGTCACAGCTATTCGGTTGAGATTTCGGAATATGCCGATTGTCTGGAAATATTGCGATATTTTAATATTGCCGATATGAGCGACGGATTTACCCTGCAGTGGAAGATCGACTTTGATTTGATTCAGCTGGAGGAACAGAAGCGTGCATATCTGAGGGGGGTTTTTCTCGCCTGCGGATATCTTGCGGATCCGAAAAAAAGTTATCTAATAGAATTTCACGCTAAAAATCATGACTATGCGGAATCGCTGTGCGAATTTATTGCTATGTTTGAAATCGGCGCAAATATCAGAGAAAAAAATAACGAATATCTGCTGTATATAAAACGTGCAGAAGATATCAGCACAATCTTGGCATTATGCGGTGCGTATGATACGGTATTGATGCTGCAGGATAAAATGGCACACAAAGAAATGAAAAACAAACTGCAGCGTGTCGTAAATTGTGATACTGCAAATATGAATAAAACAATAGAAGTTTCGCTGATCCAACAGCGGGCAATTGAGAAAATTATCCGCACAAAGGGATTGTCATCATTGCCTGAATTCTTGGTAGAGGCAGCGCAGCTTCGAATGGAGTATCCTGAGAGTTCTTTGAGCGAGATGGCGGCGCTGTGCGATCCTCCGTTGAGCCGTTCCACCTTGGATAAACGATTGAAAAAAATCGTTCGGATTGCCGAGGATATTTAATAAAAGTCGGTTAGGAGTATGCTGTGGCACAAACGAAAAAGAACAATACAACAAAAACTTCGGCTGCGCGTGCCGAAAGCAGGAATGAGAAGAACAGAGCATTGAAATTGAGAAAAGAAATTTTCGGATTTATTTTTCTGTTTATCGGTATGTTTTTGCTGTACGCGTATTTTTCAGTCGATTCGGGAGCGGTCGGCAAAACGCTGTCCCCGATTTTGATTAAACTGTTTGGCAATATCGGTTGTTTGATGCTTTTTTTGGGGACTGCCATTCACGGCATTTTGCTGTTGGCAAATTTCAAGCCTTTCACACAGCAGCGGGGTGCGGTATTTTTATACATTTTGGTGCTGAATATTATGACGATCATTGGTTTTGGGTATGTAAATCTTAATAAATATCCGTTAAACAATACAGCATTTTTTAATATGATCTGGAAAGAAATTACACCGGGTGGTTTTGTCGGGGAACTATTTGCAAAGATTTATATCGGGCTGTTTTCGGAAATCGGTGCATGGTTGTTTGTGATTTTATTATGTATTATTTCTTTTATCCTTATATTCAGAAAAGGAATTGTAGAATCGGTCCAAAATGCGCAGCAAAATATTTCTTCACAAGGGAAATCAATCACGCAAATTACGCAGGAAGACAACAAACTCTTTATTAAATCAAATGCACCGAAGAAAAAAATCGAAAAAGAAAAAGACAAGATACATTCTCCGATGGACGATTTTCTACAACCTTCGAAATCGCAGAAAAATGAGAATATCCCTACTCCAAAGTTGAGTCCGATGGATGCCTTTATTGCGAATGAAGCGGAACAGGAGTCTCATGCTCATCAGCCTGACGCACTTGAATCACAGGTTAAAGCGATCGATTCGGAAAAAGAATCACTGTTTATCGATAAAAAGTTACGTACCCCCGATATTGCTGTAAAAAAAGAGGAAGCGAAAAAGAAAGTTGGTACCTATACGTTTCCGCCTTACGCATTGCTGGATACTGCGAAAGGAAAAAGCACAGGTGCGGAAAAACAGGAAATTCTTTCCAATGCAGCACACTTGGAAAAAACATTGGCTGATTTCGGGATTGATGCAAAAGTGGCGGAGATATGCATGGGTCCGACTGTTACCCGCTACGAGCTGCAACTGCAACCGGGTATCAGGGTGAGTAAGGTAGTCAATCTATCCGATGACATCGCAATGGCGCTTGCTGCGCAGCGCGTACGAATCGAAGCGCCGATTCCGGGGAAATCCGCAATCGGAATCGAAGTCCCGAACAAAGAAATTGCAGTGGTTAAATTATCTCAGATTATACAGAGCAAAGAATTCAAAGACAATCAATCGCCTCTGGCAATCGCGCTCGGGAAAAACCTTTCCGGTGAAATGCTGGTAATGGATATTACGAAATTGCCGCATTTGCTGATAGCCGGCGCAACAGGATCGGGCAAAAGTGTATGCATCAATACGATTATTATGTCAATCCTGTATCATTCGGCACCGGAAAAAGTACGTATGATATTAATCGATCCGAAGATGGTGGAACTGAATGTATACAATGAAATCCCGCATCTTTTAATCCCGGTCGTCACCGATCCGAAGCTGGCTTCGGGTGCGCTCAATTGGGCGGTGAGGGAAATGACGAGCAGATATGAATCCTTTGCAGAGCAAAAAGTGCGCGATATAGAAGGATACAATCGCAAAATTCAATCCGAAGGCGGAGAGGAATATCCTCATATCGTTTTGATTATTGACGAATTGAGTGATTTGATGATGGTATCTGCACAACAGGTTGAAAATGCAATCTGTCGTCTTGCTCAGCTTGCCAGAGCGGCAGGCATCCACTTGATTCTTGCAACACAGCGTCCGTCCGTCAATGTAATAACGGGTCTGATTAAAGCGAATATTCCTTCGCGAATTTCATTCGCGGTTACAAGTCAGGTCGATTCACGTACAATTCTTGACATGGGGGGGGCAGAAAAACTGCTCGGCAGAGGAGATATGCTCTATTATCCTTCGGGTATGAGCAAACCGATTCGCGCGCAGTGTGCCTATGTCAGTGAAAAAGAAGTGGAACGTGTGGTGGATTCCATCAAACAAAAACAGACGGCAGAATACGATGATGCAGTAATCGAAGATATCAAGAGCGGAAAAGAAATGAATATCGGAAGCGAGAATAAGACGGGTTTTGAAGATGAGCTGCTTCCGAAAGCAATGGAAATTGCCCTTGAAAAAGGACAAATATCCACATCCAATATACAAAGACGCCTTCGCCTGGGATACTCGCGCGCAGGCAGAATCATTGATGAAATGGAAGAAAGAGGATTTATTTCCGGACCTGACGGTTCTCGTCCGAGAACCGTACTGATCAGTTTTGAAGATTTTCACGCACTGAACCACGATGAATAAGGAAAAGGTAATTTGAAGTAATGGGAGAGAATATTCTCATCGTCACGCTGGGATGCCCGAAGAATACGGTAGACAGCGAAAATATGGCATACTTGTTGCAGCAGGAGGGTCACACGATTCTGGATGATCCTCAGGATGCTGATGTGATCATCATCAATACATGCGGATTCATTCATGACGCAAAAGAAGAATCCGTAGAAGCGATTATGCAGGCAGTTGCATTGAAGGAACTAAATCAAAAAATGCGCATTATCGTAACAGGATGTCTGGCGCAGCGATACGCAAAAGAATTGGCGAAAGAAATTCCGGAAGCGGATGTATTCGTCGGTACGGGGAATTTTTACGAGATTGCGGAAATGTTAGGAAAATGCGACAGAATCAATTTGGGAGATATCGATTCCGAAATTGTCGAAACAGGAAGGATTCTCACGACTCCGTCGTATTATGCATATATCAAACTTGCGGAAGGGTGCGACAAACACTGTACCTATTGCATTATTCCCAAAATCAGGGGACGTCAGCGCAGTCGAAAGATGGAAGACATTGTTCAGGAAGCGAGACGTTTGGCAAGCGAAGGCGTGAGAGAACTGATTTTGATTGCACAAGATACCGGGGAATACGGTACGGATATCTATGGAGAACGCAAACTTGCCGAACTGTTGATTTCGTTGGATCAGATTGACGAATTGCAATGGATACGATTATTATATGTTTATCCCGAAACAATCGATGATAAATTGATTGCGGTAATGGCAAACGCAAAACGCATTTTACCTTATATTGATATTCCGTTTCAACATATCAGTGATGCAGTACTGCGCAGGATGGGGAGAATGACGGATTCATTGTCGATTCATCAGCTGATAGCAAAGCTTCGGGAAAGTATCCCTGAAATTGTCATACGTTCGACATTTATTGTTGGGTTTCCGCAGGAAACAAGAGATGACGTACAAGAACTCGCAGATTTTCTGAGAGAATCCAGATTGGATCGTGTGGGTATCTTTCGATATTCAAAAGAAGAGGGCACTCCTGCGGCGGAAATGGACGGACAGATTTCGGAAGAAGAAAAACAACGACGATACGATGAATTGATGAGCATTCAGGAAGCAGTCTCCGATGCTGTTTTGGAAAAATACTTGGATATGGAATTGGATGCTGTGGTTGAGGAAAAAATTGAGCCCGGTATTTACTGTGCTCGCACACGTATCGATGCACCTGAAATAGATGGCGTGGTATATATCTACAGTGACGAAACACTGCAAATCGGAGAATTTTATCCAATTACGATAGAAGACAGTATGGAATATGATCTGATCGGTCGTTATTCCAAACAGAATTGACAGGAGAAAACGTTTTAAATGAATATTGCAAACAGAATTACGATTACCAGAATCATGATGATTCCGCTGTATATGGCATTGATGTACTGGAGCCGACCATGGACGATGATTGTAGCGGGGATTGTCTTTATTCTTGCTTCGGCTACGGATACCTTGGATGGTTATATTGCAAGAAAACACAATATGGTTACCGATCTTGGAAAATTTCTGGATCCTCTCGCGGACAAACTGCTCGTTTTGACTGCATTGATTATTTTTCTGAACTTCGGGCGTATCGCAGCATGGACCGTGGTAATTATTGTGGCAAGGGAATTAATCGTCACGTCATTCCGCTGTGTTGCCGCATCAAAGAATAAAGTGCTGGCAGCGGACATTTACGGCAAGCTAAAAACAATTTTTCAACTGATTGCAATATCCTGCATGCATTTTGAGGGGATGCTTCAGAGCTGGCATCCGCAGCTGGGCACATACTTCTCGTTGTTGGTTAATATTTTGTACTACATTTCAGTAGCGCTGACAATTTATTCCGGATTTAATTATTTGATAAAAAACAGAGAAGTTTTGGCTTAATAAGACAAAACAAGAGGCAGTTATGACAAAAGCGGTAATTTTGGCAATCGGTGATGACGTGCTGACCGGCGAAGTGGTCAATACAAACGGCGCATATCTGGCAAAAGTATTGGATGAAATCGGGATCGAAATTCTGTACAATCACACAATAGCAGATGATGCAAAGGTGCTCAGTGAGAGCTTTTTGAACGCCTTTGAAATTGCCGACGTCATCATCACGAGCGGCGGGATGGGACCTACAAAAGACGATTTGACCAAAGAAACGATCTCTGTGTCACTGCAAACCCCCATGGAACTCAACCGAGACGCAAAAGAGCAGATGGAACAATTCTTCTTGAGAAGAGGAATTGTCATGACCGATAACAATCTGGCGCAGTGCATGGTCCCGGCAGGAAGCGGAATATTGAAAAATGATTTTGGAACTGCGCCCGGCATCTATTGGGAAACGGAAGGGAAAACCATCATTATGCTGCCCGGTCCTCCACGAGAATTGGAACCGATGTTTGCGAACTATGTATATCCGAATTTGATCGAAAAAACGAAGAAAACATTTGCTGTACGGTATTATATGACAAGCGGGGTGGGAGAATCGCTGATCGAGCATGATTTGCGTGCACAGATCGAAGAAAATGCGAGCTTTCGATATAATACCTATCTTACGCAAAGTGGCGTGATGGTAAAAGCGATCGCAAAAGCTGATCGTTTAAAACAGGCTGAGCAGACCGCACAAATGTATGAAGATCAATTCAGGCGCATTATCGGGTCATACCTGTACAGCATGCGAAACGAAGAAATATGGGAAGCGGTGGGTGCTGTGCTTAAGGCAAAGCGTATCACTATTTCAGCAGCCGAATCCTGTACCGGAGGATTATTCAGTGCGCATATGACGAAAATACCTGATATCTCCGAAGTATTTCGCGGTGGGATTGTGGCTTATGACAACGAAATCAAGGTCAAAATGTTGGGTGTATCCGGTGTGACATTGCAAAAACACGGTGCGGTAAGCAGTCAAACGGCGGAAGAAATGGCATCAGGAATCCGAGAACGGTTTTGCACAGACATTGGGGTTGGCATAACCGGAATAGCGGGACCCGGCGGAGGAACGGACGAAAAGCCCGTAGGTCTTGTGTATATTTGCATAAATTTTAAAGGACAAATGAAAGTTGCAAAGAATCATTTCAGTGGAAGCAGAGAAATGGTACAAAAAAGAAGTATGCTCTGCGCTTTTCAAATCTTGTGCGAGTTGATTAATTCTGATTGACGTGCAGAAAAAAAGAGATTATAATAGCATTATTAGAACAGGTGTTTGAATAAGGAGAATATTATGGCTGATGATAAACAAAAAGCATTGGATCTGGCACTGAAAAGCATAGAGAAGAGTTTCGGAAAAGGTTCCGTAATGAAACTCGGCGAACGAGCGGCGATCGGCAGTATGGAAGTGATTTCTACTTCATCACTTTCATTGGATATGGCACTCGGAGTCGGCGGGGTGCCCAGAGGCAGGATCATAGAAATTTTTGGACCGGAATCATCCGGGAAAACTACGGTTGCGTTGCATATTGTTGCGGAAGCGCAGAAAAATGGCGGAAATGCAGCATTCATTGATGCTGAACATGCATTGGATCCCGTATATGCGCGTGCACTCGGCGTCAATATTGATGAGTTGATCGTTTCTCAGCCTGATACGGGTGAGCAGGGACTCGAAATCGCCGAAGCGCTCGTGCGCAGCAATGCCATCGATGTGATTGTCATTGACTCGGTTGCTGCACTTGTCCCACGTGCGGAGATCGAGGGCGAAATGGGAGATTCCCATGTCGGGCTTCAGGCAAGACTGATGTCACAGGCGCTTCGTAAACTTGCAGGTATTATCAATAAATCCAATACAACAACAATTTTTATCAATCAGCTGCGTGAAAAGGTCGGTGTTATGTTCGGCAATCCCGAAGTGACCCCTGGCGGCAGAGCGCTGAAGTTTTATTCCAGTGTCCGATTGGATGTCCGACGCATTGAAACCCTGAAAAACGGTGTTGATATGATTGGTAACAGAACAAAAGTAAAAGTTGTCAAAAATAAGGTTGCTCCACCATTCAAAACGGCAGAGTTCGATATTATGTATGGTAAAGGGATATCAAAAGAAGGTGATGTAATCGACATGGGTGTAAAAGTCGGCATAATCGAAAAATCCGGCTCATGGTATTCGTACAAAGGGGAAAAAATCGGCCAGGGACGCGAAAATTCAAAGAAACTTTTAATGGATCGTCCGGAACTCTGCAAAGAAATCGAGGAGATCGTAAAAGAGAACCTGATTGAAAAACCGATTTTGAACTATACAAACGATGAGGAAATCGAAGAAACGGAATAATTTTGAAATGCCTCCGCTTTGTGGTTTTGCGCTGACGAAATTACGCAGTTAGCAGTTGTAAATGATATGTGGGAATCGCAATAAGCGCTTGACGAATGATATTCGGACGCAGTGATACCATTTGTGCAAGCAACTTCTTAAACAACCCTGATTTTTCAGGGTTGTTCTGTCTGTATTCGGCAAAAAAATTGATTTGCGGTAAATTTGTAAAAATTGCTGATTATTCGCAATAAATCTTTTGTTCGAAAGCGATCTTATGGTATAATCAATCTAAAATTAATATAATTCGCAATATGTTAATTGATTGATATAGTAATGCATTTTCTCAATTTGTGAATATTTTTTTATGTTTGTTTATTGAAAATAGAATAGGAGGTACATATGCCATTATATGCTTATTTAATTATTGCAGCGGCACTTGGAATCGGAATGGCGGCAGGTTCGTATATTCGTCAGTCCATTAATAACGGAAAAATCAAGAACGCGCAGTTGACCGCATCAAAAATAGTCGAAGATGCGTTAAAAGAA